>NZ_VPBM01000010.1:0-136290 GCF_013418745.1 Acinetobacter sp. YH12126
AAACTCTTCAGTTTAAAATCAATAGTACATATAGTGTACCAATCTTGGCTCATCAATTACTGACAAAAATTTGCTCAAATAAACTTCGAGTAATTTCTACCATCAATCAATGAAAATAATTTCGATCGATCAATCAGTAAAAATCCACACAAGTTGTTCTTCATAATCTCTTAATGATCTTCTTAATGCTTCGTCAGCAAATAAGAAAACAACATCAAACAACTAAAAACCTTACGTTTATCGCTGTCTGCGTTGGTATGCAGCGTATTCTATAGAGTTTCAAAACAAACACAAGCCCCTATCATAGAAATTTCTATAATATTTTGCTTGAGTGTATATTTTTTAAACTAAAAGCAATTTATTGCTTATTTAAAGATCAATATATCCGTATATTTTGCTTTATGAAAGACGAATTTTATAATTCTTGGTGATTTTTATATTCTTCAATCTAAAAAGCCCGTAATTCAACGGACTTTTCGAATATCACGGATTTTAAGAAAACTAATGAAGTTACAAAAGTGACTTTAGTTTGCTTGCTCAGCCAACCAACTCATAAATTTTTGTCGTTCAGCTTTACTAGCCTTCTGCCAAAGCTGAATTAATTGTTGATCTGCCCCATTTTCATTAATAGTCACATTTTTCGAAGCCGCTACAGGAGATACTACATTCGTTGGCTTTACTGCTACGGATTGTGCATAAACAGGTGCCGGTTGATTTTCTGGCACAGCTTCTTTCTTCGTAAAATCTACAGCATTACCCAATACACCATTAGAGAAAATCAATTTTTGTTCTTTCTTCGCCCCCGCTTGCTGCACAAGTAATTGATTAGATTTGTCATACAAACCAAATATTGGTTGGTCTTTATATTTTTGCGCAGCATCAAAATCTTTTGGTGCATTGACTAGACCCAAACGATACTCTTGACCATCAATCAGTGATGGAGTACGAATAGCGGCAACACCTGACTTTAATATATCGTGCGAATTATCAGCATGTTGAAAAAATTCGCTATAACTTACCGTTAATACGTTTTCACCTGCATCTAGCTTATATTTCTCGGTAGATCGAAATAAACCACCTGTAACTTCTTGATCATTAACTGCAACTATTTTGATTTCTTCCGGAACAGTCAAAGTTACAGCTGCAAATCCTGCACTACTTAACATCAGCGCTGCAGCAGCAACAGTTAATCTTAAAGTCATCATTATCACTCTTTTATCAATTATTTAGTTTCGATTGCACTATGCAATGCATATGTGACAATCTTATGACATCTCACAATCACTGTATATTTAGTTTCAAGACATTATTTTGATATTCATTCAAGAATTTTGCATATAAAAAAAGGATGCTTAATGCATCCTTTTTAATTCAACACACCATCATTACTTGAATGTTTTGAATCGTTCTTCATCTGCAATAAAGGTTTTTTCACCTGCAGGCGCTTCAATCGAACCGAAAACAAGTTGTGCACGTAGTTTCCATTGATCTGGCACATCAAATGCCGCAGCTGTTTCAGCATCAACAATTGGATTGTAATGTTGTAATGACGCACCAATATTTTTTTCAGCCAAAGCAGTCCAAGTAGCAAATTGAGCAATCGCCGTTGAATGTTCAGACCATACTGGGAAATTATCTGCATAAAGTGCAAATTGTTCTTGGAGAGCTTTGACTACAGCCTGATCTTCATAAAATAATGCTGTACCAAAACCTGCTGCAAAACTATTAATCTTGCCATTAGTTCCTTCAAATGCATCTGCAGGTACAATTTTACGTAAAGTTTCACGTACGATATTCCAGAATTTTTGATGTGCATCACCAAACAGAATAACGACACGAGACGTTTGAGAGTTAAATGATGAAGGACTTAAACGTACAGCATCTTTAATAGTTTGCTCAATTTCATCTTGCGATAAAGTAACGTTATTACCAATAGAATAGATTGTGCGACGTTGTTCGATTTGATTCAAGAATGACATTACAAGACCTCTTTTTATTTTCAATTAGCTGACTAAGTTGAGATTTATAATAGGTGAAGTTTTTAACCGTTGCATGACTATATTTACAACATTGTGTCTTATTTCCAGAACAATCAGTTGTAAACATCTAAATACCCACAACTCATTTACATACAGATTTTAGTTTACTGCTCTAAAAGCAGAGATCAAAGCAACTTACAGCACATAAAAATTACTCATAAATTCTAAACTGATCTTGATCTTCTGGTTCTAAACGTTCAGGCGCTTGGCCTTCAATTGAACCAAAGACCAACTGCGCACGTAGCAGCCATTGTTTTGAAATATCAAAGTGTTCGGCAACAGCATAATCAATGTGTGGATTATAGTGCTGTAAACATGCGCCTAGACCTGCATCTGCGATCGAAGTCCATACTGCGAATTGGGCCATGCCAGACGTTTGCTCCGACCACACTGGAAAATCTTCTGCACTTAATGGCACTTTCTTTTGTAATTGTTGAATCACAGCTTGATCTTCATAGAAAAGTACAGTTCCCAGGCCAGCTGCACATTGATCTATTTTGAGCGCCACACCTTCAAAAATATAACTCGCAACATTCTTGCGTTGTACGTCTTTTACAATGTCCCAAAATTTTTGATGAGATTCGCCAAATAAAACCACAATACGTGTGCTTTGCGAATTATATGCAGATGGACAACTTCTTACAGACTCTTGAATCAGTTCCGCCAAATAAGCCTGACTATAATGTACCTTCTTTCCAAGCTCGTAAATACTGCGACGTTTCTTTAGTTGGTCGACAAATGACGCTTCTACTTCTTGGTCAGTATTTTTCTTTTTTAATTTAAAATCTTTAGTGATATCCGCAGTCAATACATGACCAATTTTATCGAGTAACGCCACCCTAAACACCCCAAAGCAATTTTTATATATAAACAACAATTCCTTACTTATTCTAAGGGTTTATTAGGCTGAATTTTGACTATGATTTATTCACATGTTGCTTTTTAAATCAATCAGTAAGCTCAAAAACAAAAAACTCCGCATTTTGCGGAGTTTATGTGACATTTAACACATTTTATTTATCAGTTTCAAATAATGCTGCGACAAATGATTTAGCTGAGAATGGACGTAAGTCATCAATTTTCTCACCTACACCAATAAAACGAATTGGCACATGGGTACGGCTTGCAATATTAAATAACACACCACCTTTCGCAGTACCATCCAGTTTAGTAATGGTTAGACCTGTAAGCCCTACTGCCTCATCAAACATTTCAACTTGGTTAATGGCATTTTGACCTGTACCTGCATCAACCACCAACATCACTTCATGTGGAGCTGTAGCGTCAATTTTTTGCATTACACGTTTTACTTTAGACAACTCTTGCATGAGGTGTCCTTTGTTATGTAAACGACCTGCGGTGTCTGCAATCAGCACGTCTACGCCTTTTGCACGAGCACTTTCAAATGCATCAAAAATAACTGAAGCAGAATCTGCACCATGACCTTGAGCCACAACGGCAATATTATTACGTTCACCCCAAATTTGTAATTGTTCTGTGGCTGCTGCACGAAATGTATCACCAGCAGCCAACATTACTTTTTTACCTTCACCTTGTAAGCGTTTCGCTAATTTACCAATCGTGGTGGTTTTACCCACACCATTCACACCAACAACCAAAATCACATACGGATTTTTATTGCTGTCGATATGTAGCGGTTTAACACGTGGTGCAAGTAATGCCACTAGTTCTTCTTGAAGCGCTTTATATAAAGAGTGCGAGTAAATTAAATCGCCACGTTCAGTACGTTCAGTTAAGTTCGCAATAATCGTTTTGGTTGCATCGACACCAATGTCAGCAACCAAAAGTTGCTCTTCAACTTCCTCTAAAAGTTCATCGTCAATTTCCTTCCCACCGATCAGGATATTCACCATGCCGTCTGCCAAGTTCTTACGTGACTTTGCTAGACCTTCTTTCATACGACTAAAGAAGCCGCCTTTCACCTTCGAATCTTCAGTTTTTGACTCTGTTTCTTGTAATGGTGCAGCAACTTCTTGCTGTACTTTCGGTGTCTCGATAATCGGCACATTTACCGCAGGTAAACTCGGTAGCGTGACATCGTCATCACCGATATCAGCATCAATCAAAAATTTATTCTGCCCATGAGATTGCTGTTGCATGCCGAATCCTTGAAAAGCACTGCGTTAAAAAAACCGATTCTATCATAAGTTATCTTAAATTGAGTCGCTACACGCCTGTCAGAGCAAAGCACACTAAAAAACAACATGTTGAACTTGCAATCAAAATTAACTTTAGGAAAACTAGATAACTATAAAATGCATTTTAATGGATTCCTTTGTGTCCCATAAAAACAGATTTTCTCCTTGTTTTTTTAAAACTTTATTTCGCTCAGTGCTTCCTATCTGTGTCATCACTAGTTGCCTTTGGTGTGCACCCAATCTACATGCAGACACACGTACCCAATTAACACGTAGCACCTTTGAAACCACCCTTAAAAATGGCTTAAAGGTCATTATCCGTGAAGACCACCGTGCGCCGATGGTAATGACCCATATTTGGTATCGTGTTGGCAGTAGTGATGAGTCGGGCAATCTATTAGGGATCTCTCATGCACTTGAACATATGATGTTTAAAGGAACCACCAAAGTTCCTAATGATGAATTTACACGTCTCAGCCGTATCTATGGCGGCAGCATTAACGCCGCAACCTTTACCAATTACACCAATTATTATCAGTTGTATCCTAAAGCCTATTTTCCTATGGCGCTGGAGCTCGAAGCGGATCGTATGAGTAATTTACGATTACAACAACAAGATTTCGACCCTGAAATTAAAGTGGTTATGGAAGAACGCAGACAGCGCACAGATGACAATCCTCGTTCTTTGGCTTATGAACGTTTCAAATGGATCTCTTATCCAACCAGTCACTATCGTCAACCCGTCATTGGACACATGAAAAATCTGCAAAACATCACATTGGCAGATTTAAAACAGTGGTATAAAGATTGGTATACCCCGAACAATGCCATTTTGGTGATTGTCGGTGATGTCGATGCCGAAGCAGCCATTCGTCAAGTTCAAAAATACTTTGGTGATATTCCATCACGTAAAACACCTGATCGTAACGATGTGAGGGAATTCGAGCGTGTGGGCTATCGTCATATGGAACTAAATTTACCCGTACAAGTGCCCAATTTGTATATGGCGTGGAATGTACGCTCACTGGCTACCGCAAAAAACCCACAAGATGCTTATGCTCTCAATATTATTCGCAATATTTTAGACAGCGGCATCTCATCGCGCCTACAAGACAAACTGGTACGCGATAGAAAATTACTTACTGCTGTAAGTGTTTCTTATGATCCATACAATCGTGGAGACAGTTTGTTTACCATTTCAGCACTCCCTGCCGATGGCGTCAAAATGGAACAAGCGCAAAAAGCCATACAAGATGAAATCGACACTTTAAAAACAGAATTAGTCAAAACACCTGAAGTTGAACGTATCACCACACGTTTTGTCTCCAATTTAGTCTATAACCAAGATGACATCAGCAGCCAAGCCAAGACGATCGGTAACTTAGAAGTCAATGGGCTCAGTTTCAGGCTAATGGACGAATTACCAAAACTATATGAAAACGTCAGCGCACAAGATATTCAACGTGTCGCAAATGCGTATTTTGTCAAAGAAAATTTAAGCACCATGTATCTACTTCCAGAACAGACGGAGGTTCCAACAACCTCAAATAAAGCAGATCAAACTACAAAACCAGCTCAAACGGAAGTTGTTACTCCAGAGCAACAGACTAACTCAACCCAAAACACAGAAAGCGTCTTGTAAGGATTAGTGATGACTATTACGAAAATTTTATCTCTAAGCTTACTCACTGCGTTTGGCTCAATCCTTCATGCAGAAACTTATAAGGAAAATGTTCCCGACCTCAACGATAATCCGAGCCAATTACAATCTATCCCCATGCTGCAAAGTTTAAAGAATTTACAGATTGATAAAGACTACCGTGCTCCGCTTGTTCAAGTGCTGAAAAACCGAAATGGCGTAAATAGCCTGTTTGTTGAATCACAAGATCTACCTATGGTGGATATTCAACTGACCTTTAATGCAGGTTCTGCTCGTGATGAAGAAGTCGGAAAAGGCTTGTATGGTGTTGCCAACATGGCTGCACGTTTAATCGATGAAGGCACAGAAAAATACAATGCAACGCAAATTGCCTCGGTTTTTGACCAAACAGGTGCTCAATTTAGCGCACAAGCACATCGAGATATGTTTGTCGTTCGGCTACGCGTATTGTCAGACCCTAAAAAATTAGAACCTGCTTTAAGTATGATGATGGACGTGATTAAAAATGCGACTTTTAAAAACTCCAGCCTCAACTTAGCACTCAGCAATAACCAAGCTGGTCAAAAACAACTCCAAGAAAGTCCAAGTCGCTTAATGAATATTCGTTTCTATCGGGCTGTTTACGGCACACATCCTTATGCAGAACCAATTACAGGAACCAATGGCAGTATCAAAAAAATCACCCCAGACATTTTAAAGAAGTTTCGTAATCAATTTTTAGTTGCTCAAAACATGAATATTGCCATTACAGGTAAACTAAGCAAAAAAGAAGCACAAAACCTTGCAGAACGTATTTCCGGAAACTTAAACCAAGGTGAAAAAGCTAAGGCACTTGCACAACCAGAAGAAAAACAAGGGTTTGATATCATCCATCTTCCCTACAATTCCACCCAAGCCAACGTCATGTTTGGACATTTAGGGACGACACGCGATAACAAAGATCGATTAGCCCTAGAAGTAGCCAATCGAATGTTTGGTGGTGGAGGTTTTAACTCGATCCTCATGCAAGAGCTTCGCGTTAAACGTGGCTATACTTATGGTGCCTATAGTGCATTTAGCTTTAGCCAAGCACCCGGTATCTTTAGTTTTAGCTATGGAACACGTCAAGATCAGCTGATAGATAGTATCCGAGTGGCACATAAGGCTTTTAATGATTTTGTCAAAATGCCTATTGATCAAAGACAAATGGAAGAAACCAAAGCAGGCATGCTGCGTGCTTTTCCAAATAATTACAGCAGTAATGCAACGATCAATGCACAGCTTGGTCTATTGGGCTTTTATCAACAAGATCCAGATTATTTGACCCAGTACCCAAAATTATTAGAAAAAATAACTGTAGCTGATGTACAAAATGCGGTTCGTACCTACATGCACCCTGAAAATATGACGGTGATTGTGGTGAGCAAAACCTTAGATAAAAATGAAGTACAGCAGATATTAGAGGATAATGTACAAGCAACTCCAACCAAGATAATCCCTGCAACTAAGGCTGTTCCTCTGCCAAAGCCGGAAGTTGATGTGCCCGCACAGATTCCATCTGATAAGCATGCATCAATTTAAGATAAGCACCCACACGAATGCGATCTTGCTGTCTCAGCAGCATCGCCATTTCCTGTGTTTCAGGATAACTTTGCTGCAACGCAAGTCGTGACACGTTTTGGTATTGCTGTACAGAAATAGGACGATATAAGGCAATTACAGCCAATACCAAAATCACCACGATCATGACTGAAACAAAGATATTATAAATTTGCTCGAGCTGTATTTTAGATTTGAATTGAATAATTTTTTCTAAATCAATAGTCATACACTACCTCAGGTTCAAAGTAGTGTATGGCTGACGTTCAAGAAGTTCAAGTCACAGCGCTTAAAACTGCATCAGTCCACTGTTTCAGTCTGTGAGTTAGCTAAACAATTTAATGAATAATGGTACGTATCACCGCAAAATAAAGAATCAATGCAATAATCGCCAAAACGATAAATACTGCAAAAATACTCATTCCACCTTCTGCATGCGCAGGATGTAAATCATCATCATCGGCGATTTTGAGTAATTCGCCATTATATGCATTGTAAAATTCTAAGCGCTGTCCCTTATCTAAATCCCGTGTGAAATCATATACACGTTTGCGCTGTGCCAAACCAAAATCCCCCAAATGAATTTCATGATGAAAAATTGCTTCATCAAGATTGCGACGATGTAGATGTGCCAACTCCACAATTTGCGCTAATGTCGGAGGATAATCTAAAGTTAAACCGTCTAAAACTCTTGTCATTTTACTTCTCCTTATTATCTACAACTTCTTATGATAGTATTTTACTCACGAAAACAATTGTCCATTGTTTAATCATGTAAACTATAGCAAATTAGAAATATTTACGTGAATAGTTGACAATTCAAGATAATTGTAATATTAGTTTAATAATACTTAGTTAAATTAGTTAATAGGGCTAAAGAATGGGCCCTTAATGATCATAATTAGAATAAGGAGTTAAATATGATTCAACAATTCTCTCAACATGAACTCGAACATGTATACGCAAATGCGGTAAACACAATTCAATCTCAAATGAACTTCAGCGATGCAGTTCATGAATTGGAAGATGCAGCTCGTGCTGGACATGGTAAAGCAGCGTTATTTTTGGCTGAACTTTATTATCAAGGCTTCCGCGTAGAACGTGACTCACTCAAAGCGCAATATTGGCAGAACATGGCCACTTTGCAAGCATAACAAAACGTCACTAAGGTGGCGTTTTTTACACCCTTCAACTTTTAACTACATAAATTCTTACAATCAAGTTCAAAGCTTACACAGCTTTTTCATAAGAATTTTCTACAATAGGAGCAACATCAACAACACGCTGCATATGATGTCTAAATTAAAGCAATATAAACCTATTCCAAAAGATTTATTTTATAAAATTAGTATTTTAAAAACCATGATGTACTGTGGAGTCCTTTGGGGTCTCTACCACCAACAAGGTTGGGCAATGACCAGCGATCAAGATCATATTATCTTCCCGTTTTGGTTAAATGGCATTCAAGCGCATAAATATGCCAAAAAGCATTGGCCCAACTACACTCCACGACGCATTACACCACAAGATTTTGAGGCATCGCTATTACCGACATTAACACGCCTTAAAGTCATCCCTGCGTTGCATAGCTCTAGCCACATCCGTCTCAAGCTCACAACCTCGCAAATGCGTTTATTCTTTTTTAACCAAGATAAGATTCAAATGGCATAAAACCCTCAGTGCATGTTTGACCTCTGCATGCACTGAAAAGTATTTGCTTTTTTCAAATTTCGCGCTAATTTAAATTAAACAAAAACTACTATAAAGGAATGAAAATATGACTACAGTTGCCCAAGTACTTAAAGACAAAGCTTATCAAGAAATCTACACCATCACTCCAGATGCGACTGTACTCGAAGCCATTTCCCTGATGGCACAAAAAGGCATTGGCGCCCTCGTTGTGACCCATGAAGGCACAGTCGTTGGGATTTTGTCTGAGCGTGATTACACACGTAAAATCGCCCTGATGGAAAGAACCTCTTTCGATACCTCTGTCAGCGAGATTATGACGGGTAGCGTAATCACCGTGACAAGTGCAGCGACTGTCGAAGAATGTTTAGAACTCATGACAGATCGACATTTACGTCATTTACCTGTCGTTGAGGGACAGAAATTAACCGGCTTAATCTCCATCGGTGACCTTGTAAAAGCAGCAATGGATGATCAACGCAAACTGATCGAACAACTTCAACAATATATTTCTGGCTAAACTCAAAAATCCCCCCTTGATAAGCTTTAAGGGGGAATTCCAAATATCAATAATTTATATAACTCACATTTTGTAATGACATACACATTACAAATTAATTACTTTTCTCAATTTCCATTCTTATGTTGAAACCTGCTTTAGATAAATTAGACCACCTTGATGCCATCATTTTAGAATTGGAACGCTTAATGGTTTCGATGAAAGAAGATGAGCTGCTGCAATACCACCGACGTACGATTAATTTGGAGATTGCTACTTCTATCGTTGAAATTTTAGATGCAAAAGCTATTATTTATGCGCTACATCCTGAGTTAATTCCAATTACATCAAGCATTAACCACACTTTTTATAAAAATTATGTCAAAAAAAATATCCCAGTTAAAAACTGGGATACTTCGAATATAGATCGGGCTATACAACTGCAAAAGATTTTTGCACCATCAACAGATGATGAGCAACTTAGTCTTTTTTAATGGCAGTAATTAATTTAAACCTAATTTTTCAGCCACATAGTCTGAGTCTTTATCGCCACGGCCTGAAACGTTAACGACAATCTTCACATCTTTGGCAAGTTTTGGCGCTTCACGAATTGCCCAAGCAACCGCATGTGAACTTTCTAGTGCAGGAACAATACCTTCCACACGTGAAAGCGTCATGAATGCATCTAAACACTCTTGGTCTGTCGCTGTTGTATATTCAACACGGCCTAGGTCTTTTAACAAGCTATGTTGTGGCCCCACTCCTGGATAATCCAAACCCGATGCAATTGAATGCACTGGCAATGGCTCACCTTGTTCATCTTCAAGGACATAACATGCCATGCCATGAATTTGACTTGGCTTACCCAATGTCAACGTCGCAGAGTGCATATTGGTATCTAAACCATGACCTGCAGGCTCTACACCTACAAGTTTAACATCGGTGTCATTGAGGAATGCTGTAAATGCACCAACGGCATTGGATCCACCACCCACACATGCAACCACATAGTCAGGATTTGCACCAAATCGATCATTGGATTGAACTTTAATTTCATCTCCAATAATGGACTGGAAGTCACGAACCATTTTCGGGAATGGATGTGGGCCAACCACTGAACCAATCGCATAAATAAAATTGGTTGGATCTTTTAAATACTCTTCAAAAGCGCTATCTACTGCATCTTTAAGCGTAGCTGTACCACGTGTAACAGAGATAAGGTTGGCACCTAAAATCTTCATTTTCACCACGTTTGGATGCTCTTTTTCAATATCCACTTGCCCCATGTGAATTTCACATGGAATGCCCACTAAGGCACAAGCCGTTGCCAATGCTACACCATGCTGACCTGCGCCAGTTTCTGCAATCACTTTGGTTTTACCCATGTATTTTGCCAACAAAGCTTCGCCAAGGCAGTGGTTAATTTTATGCGCGCCAGTATGGTTGAGGTCTTCACGCTTGAGGTAGATTTGTGCACCACCTAATTTGTCAGACAAGCGCTTCGCATAAAACAATGGGCTTGGACGTCCAACATAGTGTGCAAACAACTCTTTCAATTCATTTTGAAATTCTTCTGTATGACGAATTTGCTCATAAGCAACATTAATGTCATCCATTGCCTGTTTTAAATCTGGTGGAATGAACTGCCCACCGTATTCACCGAAGAAACCTTCTTCATTAGGTAATGCGATACCATTAATTTGATGATCCATCATATTTCCTTCATGTTGTATGCAAAACAAAGACTTTTAAATACTATCCAATTTTGAAAATAAGAAACAATGCAAAATTGGAGTAAGTAATATAAACATCATTGATAAGAAAAAGTATCGTTTTTAACGCTTTAGCGCGCTAAATATTTCGTCATATCTTCCACACCTTTTAGGGTCATTGGGAACATATGATCTTCAAAGATGTGTTTTATCGCAGCTATGGTTTGGGTGTAATGCCAATAACTTTCTTCTTCGGGGTTTAACCATGCTGTTTTATCAAAATGATTGCGTAAGCGCTGTAACCACACCTGACCCGCTTCATCATTCATATACTCCACAGAACCACCTACAGAGTTCAATTCATACGGTGCCATACTCGCATCACCGACCACGATGACGCGGTAATCTCGCCCATAGGTATTGAATAGATCCCAAGTATTCATACGCGTGCTTGAACGGCGAATATTATCTTTCCACACATAGTCATATAAACAGTTATGGAAATAGAAATACTCTAAGGTTTTAAATTCAGTTTTAGCCGCGGTAAAGAGCTTCTCACATTGGGCAATATGTGAATCCATCGAGCCCCCAACATCAAACAGCATCAAGACTTTAATGCGGTTACGTCGTTCAGGAACCAACTGCACATCCAAAATTCCTTGTTTGGCTGTTTCACGAATGGTTCCGTCGATATCTAGCTCTTCTGCTGCACCTTGGCGAGCAAATTTACGCAAACGACGCAAAGCCATCTGCATCTGACGACTACCGAGAATCTGCTCATCATCTAGGTTTCGGTATTGACGTTGTTCCCAAACTTTCACCGCAGATCGTTTACGACCAGGCCCACCGATACGCACACCTTCAGGATGGTCACCATAGGCACCAAAGGGCGAGGTACCGCCCGTACCGATCATCCGATTACCACCTTGATGCTTTTTATGCTGTTCGCGTAAACGCTCTTCAAGCATTTTCATCAATTCTTCTAATGATCCGGCTTTTTTTAATTCTTCTCGTTGTTCAGGTGTTAGATGTTTTTCGATGAGTTCAAGATCAAACCAATCCTTTGGCAATTTATGCACCTGATTTAATAGTTCATCCAAATCAAAGGTCGATATACCGTCAAAATAGTCTTTCATTGCGCGGTCGAACTTATCAAAGTAACGTTCATCTTTGACCATGACGGTTTTTGCAAGCTGATAAAATTCATTTTGATCTGCAAAGACCAGCCCTGCTGCCACTGCTTGGTTCAAGTCAATCAATTCACGAGTTGAAACAGGAACACCGTATTTTCGAAGGGTATAAAACAATCGCACAAACATAGGCGAATAAAATCCAATAAAAATTAAATATCAGGAGGTCAAATCCAGTGTGAATGCATGTGATCTTGTTATTTCATCTGCAACTGAGTCTTGCCTTACATCCACCATTATGAAAAATTGATCCCTACAAGTAAAGCCAAAAGCTTTTACTGCGTGTTCATATACGTTGCCCTACTACCCAAAGAAACACATACAGCATGATTTATTCGCAAGTCGCATTTCTATTATTAAGCGATTGTTTAAGAGTTTCATATTTGTGTTGAACATTGAGGCGATCTTGCTGCAAATGTTCAATAGATACGATTTTATGAAAACCTTGATGGTTTCTATAGCGGTTAAAGTCACTTAGATGCAAGATCACAAAATCATAGTATTTCAGCTCAAGTACAGTTGCAGCACAGGCCTTTTGCTGAATGGCCGTTTGAGCTGCGAGATGATCTGATTGATCAATGAGCTTTTCTTTAAGTTGATGTTCTGCAACTTGCGCCCAATACGCATCCTGGAGTAGCTGTTGATGCTGCTGTTCAAACTGAGCATCATCCATCGCATAGCTAAAACTAGAAAAATAAAAACTCGCAACCAACAAGAGTGCTGCCGACTTAAACCTCCTAGGTACAGCAATGTGTACACAAGAAACGTATGCTCTTGTCTGCATAATTCACCCTTATATTTTTTAATACTCAAAATAAAAGCCGGATAACCGGCTTTTAAATCTTTGATAGAATTGATATCAATTAACGACGTGACATAAATGCTAGACGCTCAAGTAATTGCACATCTTGTTCATTCTTAATCAAGGCACCATAAAGCGGTGGAATTGATTTTGATTTATCCCTATTGCGTAAAATATCTTCTGGCATATCATCCGCCATCAACAAACTCAACCAATCAATCAACTCAGAGGTTGAAGGCGGTTTCTTTAAACCCGGAATTTGACGTAATTTAAAGAAAATTTGTAATGCTTCAGAGACCAAGGTACTTGAAATATTTTCAAAATGTACATCGATGATTTCACGCATGGTTGCTTCGTCAGGGAATTCAATATAATGAAAGAAACAACGACGCAAGAAGGCATCTGGAAGTTCTTTTTCATTATTTGAAGTAATGATCACGATTGGACGTTGTGTTGCCGTAATCGTTTCACCCGTCTCATACACAAAGAAGGACATTTTATCGAGTTCATGCAGCAAATCATTAGGGAATTCGATATCTGCTTTATCAATCTCGTCAATTAGAAGTACACAACGTTCTTCACTAGTGAATGCTTCCCAAAGCTTACCCGGCTTAATATAGTTTTTGATGTCATAAACACGGTCATCACCCAACTGACTATCACGCAGACGAGATACGGCGTCGTACTCGTACAAACCTTGTTGAGCCTTGGTCGTCGATTTGATATGCCAAGTAATGAGCTTAAGGCCTAAACTTTCAGCCACTTGTTCGGCTAAAAGTGTTTTACCTGTCCCCGGCTCACCTTTAACCAAAAGTGGCTTTTGCAATGAACGTGCAGCTTTTACTGCAAGTTTTAAGCTATCGGTCGCAATATATTGATCTGTACCAGTAAATTGTTGAGTTTCAACAGACATGACATAACCTTATTTTTTTATTTAAAGCGGTGAAATTTTCTTGTTTACAACGTGCTGTGGTTTCGCTGCATTGTATTTTGTCCAAAAATAGCCGAGGACTAAACCAATACCCACCACAAAGAGAATCAGCGATAGATTCAACCAAACCAATGGCTGATCTTTTGTTAATACACCAAAAATCAAACCAAAAATCGCAGGTGCGATTGCTGCATTTGAACCTTCAGAAACGGTTGGTGTTAATAAAATAGCAAATACAATAAGCCAACCAATGGCACCGATCGTTTTGGGTAAGCGCTTCATCAGCCCATACCAACACAACAAAGCAATTACAGCCCCACCTAGGTAAACCGTAATTGCAATACTGCTTTCAGGAATTGAGTCCAATACCGATACTACACCATTCATTATCACAACTCCTGAATTAACTTAAGCGCCGCGCAAGCCTTCTGGCTCAACTGCATTTGGGTCAATTAAACCTTCTGGAGGCATTTGAATAAAGAACCCTTTTGTTTCAATAGAATCTATGACGTGTAATACGTTCACACGTGCAAGTTTGCGTGATTCACTGAGTTCTAGATCCATGACAAATGTGGCACGACCAAATGCTGTACGTAATGCATCAGGCATTACTGCAAGCGGATCTGTCGCTTCAGTTTCGTTTTCATTAACTTCAGGACGAGCAATATAAAGATACATTTCATCTTTTTTGCTCGATTTGTAGATAGAACAGTACATAATTAAATCAATACTCATTAAACGCAAGGCAAAGGATACATCAAAAAAAAGACTGATACATTAGTGTTTATTAACGCATCAGTCGTGAATTTGTATAAGTGATAGTTCTTTAATCAATCAGAACTTATTCCATCACTTTCATTTGACCAGAAAGATAGCTTTCATCGGCATGCAGCACTTCAATTAAAGGCTTCGTCAGTAATTCATAGCGCCAACCCAATAGGTAGCTCGGTAAATCCTGTTCATCATTGTGAAAAACCACATGTTGATACAAAGCATTTAACCATTTTTTGCGCATTAAAACTTCTTTAGGTACAGAGGTTTCTTGTACTGCACGCTGAATGACTGTATCGACGCGCGAACCAATATCCTGAGACGAATGACGAATTGGACGTGCCATACGCAGCGGCCATTCAGCTTGTTCTGGTAAAAACTTCAACAAATCTAAAATAATTTTACCATGCTCACGCACAATGTTCGGACGAATGTCTTTTACTGCACTCAATTGAAAATTATTTTTTGGATTTTTTTCAACCATATCAATGATGGTTGAGTTTTTAAGAATAAAGCTACGTGGCTGATTTAAGGCTTTCACCATTTGCTCACGCCAAACGGCCAATTGCTGAATTTGCATGAGCTGACGACGTGAATGTCGATAATTACCAATATCGTGATACAGCATATGGATCGGCGTTTCAGTGCCAATTTCATAAGTTAAATTTTTGCAGTCCTCAAGCACACAATTTAATAAACTTTTCGCAGCCAATTCATTCTGAATCGTATGGCTTAAATTCATTAAATAATGTACATCATTCGCTGCATAGTTCAATTGCTCGGCACTGAGTGGACGAGCTAACCAATCTGAACGTGTCTGATCTTTATCTATATCTACATCGAGCATAGTTTTTAAGGCATTTTGATAGCTAACTTGTAAGCCATGCCCTAAAAATGACATCCCAACTTGGGTATCAAAGACATTTTCTAAAGACTTATGCTGTGCATAGTGATAAATCAGGTCGATATCTTCACTACAAGCATGAAAAATGTTTTGCTGAGCCGCAAATAATTTTTGCCAGAATTGGGTTAAATCGAGGGTTGTACCATCAAGTAAATACACCTGATTTTGTACATTAATTTGGAAAAGTCCAAGTTTGGGCCACAGGGTATCTACTTTTATAAACTCGGTGTCGAGTCCGTAAATCGAGCTTTGGTCCATAAGATTTAAAACAGAATTTAAATCTGGCTGATTTTGAATGAATTGATACATAAGTTGCTGAGTCTAATTTTAGATGCTCTATGAGCTTATATTAACTGATATATATTATTTATCTATAAGGAAAAACGTTATTTTAGTGACTTATTTCCTTTAATTGGCTTTTTTATTCATTGTAAACAAAAACTTTAATCGTTATTAAGTATAAATAATTAGGTGAAAATTATACAAAGCGAAACGAGTTTCGCTCTATAGTTACTTCATTCGCATTCGGTTATGCACGGCCTGACTTAAGGTATGACTATCCACATATTCAAGCTCACCACCCTGTGGTACTCCCTGTGCAATACGGGTCATTTGTATTGGTAAATGTTTAGTCGCTTCAACCAAATAATGTGCTGTCGCTTGACCTTCAACTGTTGCATTGGTCGCCAAGATCACTTCCTGCACTTTACCTTCACTTAGTCGTTGAATTAAATATGGAATACCAATTTCGTCGGGGCCAATACCATCGAGTGGTGACAAATGTCCACCCAATACATGATATTTCCCTCTAAAACTGCCACTTTGCTCGATTGCCATGACATCTGCGGGAGATTCAACCACACAAAGCAGTTGATCATCACGTTCTGACGAGACGCATATGTTGCACACTTCATCTTCAGTCAATGAATGGCAAATTGAACATTCATGAATATAGTTGGTTGCTTCAGTCAAGGCATTTGCCAGACCAACAGCACCTTCCCTATTTTTCATGATTAAATGCAGTGCCATACGTTGAGCCGACTTTGGCCCAACGCTTGGCAAAATACGCAATGCCTGTACAAGTTGATCAAAACGATCACTAAACATTCAACGTATTCCTTAGAATAAACCTGAAAGGCCTGGTGGAAGACCCATACCAGAGTTTGCAGATTTCAGTTTTTCTTCTGAAATCACTTCAGCTTGACGTGATGCATCATTCATTGCTGCTGCAATTAAGTCTTCAATCATATCTGCATCATCTTGAAGTAGTTCAGGATTGATTTCGATACGTTTCACTACATGACGTGCAGTCATAGTAACTTTAACCAGACCACCACCTGCTTCAGCGTGAACTTCAACTTGTGCAAGCTCTTCCTTAGCTTTTTTTATGTTGCTCTCAACTTCTTTTTGCATGCGTTGAGCTTGCTGCATGAGCATATTAATGTTCATAAAAATCTCCGAACAAAACTGATGAATTCACTTTAGATAAGATCTAAACCGCGTGAAAGATCGCGAATAATATCATTAATATCTTCTAAACCAACAGATACACGAATTAAACCTTCGCTAATCCCTGCTGCTTTTTTCGCTTCTGCTGACATTCTGCCATGAGAAGTGGTTGCAGGATGAGTAATTGTTGATTTTACATCACCCAAGTTACTTGTAATAGAAAGGAACTTGGTATTATCAATCACGGTCCAAGCACCTTCACGTTCGCCTTTCGCAACAAACGATACGACACCGCCAAAGCCTTTTTGTTGCTTTTTCGCCAACTCATGACCTTCGTGATTTGGAAGTCCAGCATAGTACACTTTTTCAACTTTCGGGTGTGCATCTAACCATTCAGCTAAAGTTTGAGCACTTGCACAGTGGGCTTTCATACGTAAGCTTAAAGTTTCTAGGCCTTTCAGGAAGATCCATGCGTTGAATGGACTCATCGAGTTACCCAGTGTACGAATAACACCTGTAATCTCTTCCATCAATTTTGCACTACCTACAACAGCACCACCGAGCGCACGACCTTGACCATCAATATATTTTGTTGATGAGTAGATCACGAGGTCCGCACCGAATTTAATCGGTTGCTGTAACACCGGTGTACAGAAAGTATTATCGACTGCAAATAATGCCCCATGCGCATGTGCAATATCAGCAATGGCTTGTAAATCCCCTACTTGAGCTGATGGGTTTGACGGTGTTTCAATAAACAAGAGGCGTGTCGTTGGACGAATCGCTTGTTTCCAAGCATCTAAATCTTCCAAATCAACAAAAGTAACGTCAACGCCAAATTTGATGACATATTTTTCAAACAGAGAAATGATCGAACCAAAGACAGCACGTGAACACACCACATGATCGCCAGCTTTCAAATATGCCAAAGTGATCGCGTGTACGCCCGCCATACCTGAACTTGTCGCAACAGCGGCTTCAGCACCATCCAAAACAGCTAAACGTTTTTCGAAAGCTTGTACAGTTGGATTGGTATAACGTGAATAGGTATTGCCTTCAATTTGACCTGAAAATTTTGCTGCGGCATCTGCTGCACTTTCACAAACAAATGATGAAGTCAGGAAAATTGGCTCGCTATGTTCACCCTCAAAAGTACGAATATGACCTGTACGAATCGCTAAAGTCTCTAATTGGTATTCGATGTCGTCTTGTTGGCTCATCTGTATTACTCAGTCGCGAAGGACTGCCTTTGTGAAGAATTGCCAATATTTTGAGCGTCTAAGCTATTTAAGGTCAAGGTAAAATACGAAATTATCGCTTAGACTTCGACCAATCCTACAAGGACTTAGGCAATTGACAGTTATGCACCCTTTCAAACAGAAATTTCTGGCGCAGCAAAAGAAAATTAAACACCTGTCTACACGTGTGTTTAATGCAAAATCGTTGGTCCTTTCTCAATCGACACCCTATGAAGTAATTACTGAATATAAACATGCAAAAGTTCGGTATTACGCTTCGCCTGATCGTAAATACAAAGAACCCTTAGTGTTTGTTGCTCCACTGGCCATCAATATGGCGATTTATGATTTGTATCCATATCGCTCATTGGTGAAACATTTTCAACATAGTGGATTTGATGTCTATTTGTTGGAATGGGGAAAATTAAACTATCAAGATCGTTTCTTAAATTTTCTATCGTTTATTGATGATGTGATTCCACATTGTATTGATCAAATTTGTAAACATGCAGATAGTCGATACATCTCGCTACACGGTTGGAGTATGGCTGGAGTCTTTGTCACGCTGTATACCGCATTACATCAACCTGAACATGTTAAAAATCTAATGGTGATGGGCGCACCGATTGATAGCTATGCCTCAGGTCGTATCGGAAAGTTATTTCAAAAAACTAATCGCTTGCTTTCACGTAGTAAGAATTTACAAGATACGGTCTACACTGGGAAAATTCCTAAACATTTTATCCATACACCGGGCGTACTCAATGCGATTGGATTTAAAATCGTTGATCCAATGGGTTGGTTCAAAAGCCAAAAACAATTTTTATCTAACTTAGACAATCTACATGACCTGTATGAACATGCAACCATGGGCGATTTTCTCAATCACATGATTGACTATCCGGGTGGTATTAGCCAAGACATGGTGTTCAATGTTTGGCTACAAAATCCACTTAAAAACGGCATTATACAATTGAAAGATAAAGTTATTAAATTAAAAAATATCCACTGCTCTTTGTTGATTGGCGCGGGTTCTACCGATCAAATCGTTACTGCTGATGCAGCAAGTCCTTTAGGCGAATTGACAAGTAGTCAAGATGTCACGTTTACTCTCATTCCCGGTGGTCACCTCGGCCTGATGTCGAGTCAAAAAAGTGCCAATCAATTTTGGCCAACTTTGACCCAGTGGCTTACACAAAGATCCAGTTTATTGAAATAAAAATTTAGAGGGTAAAGATGATTCAGTCAGTTGCATTTATCGGATTGGGCGCAATGGGTTACCGTATGGCAGCGCACCTACCAAAACAGTTCGACACGGTTTATGTCTGGAATCGAAACTTTACCAAGGCAGAGCAACATGCTGCTGAATTTGGTACGCAAGCGGTTGCATTAGAGCAAGCAATACAAGCGGACATTATTTTTTCATGCCTACCCATCAGCCAAGATGTTGAAAATTTAATTGCGAATGTGACGCTGAAATCAGGCTCGATTTGGGTCGACTGTACCAGCGGTGTGCCAGAATCTGCAAAAAAACTCGCTGCTGCCTTAAAGCAGCAAAATGTTGCATTCTTAGATGCCCCTGTGAGTGGACAAACCATTGGCGCTGAAACGGGAACATTAACCGTCATGATTGGTGGTGACGCAGCAGCCTTTGAACGTGCATTACCTGCGATCCAAACATTTGGCAAACTGATTAAACATGTGGGTGAACCGGGTGCGGGTTTTGCCGTTAAAGCTGTAAACAACATGTTAATGGCTGTAAATCTTTGTGCAGTTGCTGAAGGATTCACCACCTTAAAAGCGCATGGCGTGGACTTACATGAAGCACTCGATTGTATTAATGCGTCGAGCGGTAAAAGTAATGTGACTGAAACAGTTTTACCGCAGCGCGTACTGAATCGTAGCTTCCCATTAACCTTTGCACTTCCATTACTTGCAAAAGATACGGGAATTGCTGTTGATCTGGTACGACAAGCAAAACTTTCAGCCCCTGTGCTCTCTTTGACGCAAAATTTAATCCAAGCAGCAAGCGATCAAGCTGAAGAAAACAGTGATTTTTCAAGCGCTATGATTATGTATGAAAAATGGAGTAAAATTACAATTGAGTAATAACTCGCCATTGAATAACGATAAATAACCATCATATTGTACTCTAGTGTCATAACACACATTGTTACAAATGACAGAGGAAACTCGCATGAACAAATTTACTCTCGCAACTTTGCTAGGTGCTGTAACTTTAATCGGGGCTTCTACTGCTGTTTTAGCATCTGAGCAAGAATGCCAAAAGTTGAAAAATGACCATGACGTGATTTATGCATCGAAAGGTTTCTGCTTTAAAGATCCTGATGCTAAAGCGAAGTTTGGCAATGACAATTGCTACACAACTAAGCCTAAATTTTCAGAAAAAGAGCAACAACGACTTGACGCGATCAAAGATCGTCAGAAAGAATTGAATTGTAAATAATTACGATTCAATTCGCACAAGGAATTTAGCAATGACTTATGATGATCAAAATATTTTTGCTCGGATTTTACGTGGAGAACTTCCTGCGTTTAAAGTCTATGAAGATGATCAAGTACTCGCTTTTATGGATGTCATGCCACAGGCCGAAGGTCATACGCTCGTAATTCCTAAAACCCCTGCTATTACGCTGCTTGATTTAGATCCAGAAGCGGCTGCTTATACCATTCAGGTAGCTCAAAAAGTTGCGAAAGCAATGGAAAAAGCCTTAGACGTGAAAGGTATCGTATTGATGCAGTTGTCTGGCGCTGCTGCGGGTCAAACTGTTCCGCATGTGCATTTCCACCTGATTCCGACTTCAGTGCATGAACTAGGTAAACATGCCGCACAAATGGGCGATATGGAAAAAATCAAAGCCATTGGCGAAAAAATCAAAGCAGCACTTTAAGTTCAATTGAATTTAAAGTGATGATCAATGGAGCTTCGGCTCCATTTTTTATGTCTCGAATATTATCCCAAGAACTTTTAGCTGCAAAATTTACTGTTCAATACAACTCTAAGCATTTAATAAATATTAATTTTTATAAGTATAAAAGCAATTTAAACCAAAAATCACCTTTCACCGTTTTGAAATATTTCCTTAATAGAACTGTCTTAATTGTAATGAATACTTAGCGCCATTAGATAGCGAAATTACTTCTAGCCAAGCTACTGATAAAACATATTGATATGACTGGAAAAGTCTTCTGGAGCTTCAAATGAAAAAAACTCTATGTGCATTAGCAATCGGGGCAACAATTCTTACACCAATGATGGCGTCTGCTGCAGATGTAAAAATTTATGGCCGTGCACATGTCTCTCTTGACTATCTAGATGATGGTAAAGATTACAACGAAGTTGGTCTTTCTTCTAACGCTTCACGCTTAGGCTTCAAAGTAGATCAAAAAATTAATGATGACCTCAACGTATTCGCTCAAATTGAGCAAGAAGTAAACTTTGCAAGCGGTAGCCAAGACAGCAAAGGTGTAGATTTTTCAACACGTGACACCTTCGTGGGTTTAAAAAGTTCAACTTATGGTCAAGCACGTGTAGGTCGTTTTGACAGCCCATTTAAAGTCGCACGTAGCCCTGTGAACTTCTTCGGCGACATGGTTGGTGACGTTCGTAACGTAACACGTGTAGGCAACTTAAAATTTGATGAGCGTAATGAAAACACCATTGAATATAAATCGCCAAAATTTGGCGGTGGCTTCAATGTATTAGCTGCAATGTCGATGCATTCAGGTACACAAATTGACCGTGAAGCAGATGGCGAAGGTAAAGATGACAACAAAGCCTATGACCTTGCTCTAACTTATAAAGAAGGTCCAATTGATTTTGCAGCAGCATACGAAAAGTATGATGAAAATGCAGCAAACGCAGCAGGTGGCGCAAGTCGAGATGCATTCCGTATTGCCGGTGCATATAAGTTAACTGAAGAATTTAACTTGGGTGCTTTATACCAAATTGCTAAACACGACAACGATACAGCCAACCCAGATGCTCAAGTTTTCGGTGTTGCTGGTGAATATAAAGTAACGCCTAAAACCTCAGTACGCGGTGAATACTTCTACCGTGACGTAGATGCTGATGATGCTAATGCAAGCTTGATCGGTGTGGGTGTAGAACATAAGTTGGATAGCACTTTACGCGTATACGGCAACCTAGCAACTGTGCTTAACGACAAAAACTCTAAACTTAACCCTTGGAAAGAAGGTCGTAGCTTCGGTAACGGTATCGCAGGGATCGGTGATGAAAATGCAACTGCACTTTCTCTTGGTCTGCGTTACGACTTCTAAGCTGCAATATCTCCCCCAAAAGACATACTCCGGTATGTCTTTTTTTACTCAAATATAGTGTCCCAAGACTAAAATAAGCTAAGTTCATCATGTATCAAATATTTAAAAAGTATTTAAAAAACTTAGTCCAACCTCTTTAACATTAACCATATAGAGATCGTTTAACAGCACTACATGAATAGCCCATTTTTTTAGCAAAACTTAAACATAACGAATAAAAATCTTATTCACTCAATAAGGATTCTCATTATCAATAATGTAACTTTTAGTAAATGTAGTAAATTAGTCAGAATTTAAAATATAAATATAAGCGTTTTAGTCGGATTTAAAATAATTAAACACAAGTGTTTTAGTCAAGTATTTAAAATAAAAAAATTAGTTTATTTTTTAACTATTAAACACTATAAGTAATTGTATTTAAATTACTTAATAATATATTTTTATTTTAACTGTTCAACCTATTTGCTTTTTGTATATATTTGTTAATAATATAGTACAAGTTTAAAGAATAGGCTTATCTCCATGAGCTTAAAATTCAAAGATTTAAATCGTCGTGTGGTCAGAGAAATAACCGCAATACTAATAATTAAAGTGATTATTTTAATGATCATTAAGAACATCTGGTTCGACGCCCCTACTATCCCTAAAAACTTTGACAATCAAGTTGCCGAGCATATTGCTGGCAGTCCTTCCCAAATCAAGGAGACACGTTGATGATTTCTGAAAGCGTGGTCGATCTTTCGCGGTTCCAATTTGCAATGACCGCGATGTATCACTTTATTTTTGTTCCACTGACTTTAGGTCTGGCTTTTATTCTTGCCATCATGGAAACCACTTATGTGATTTCTGGCAAAGAAATTTATAAAGACATGACTAAATTCTGGGGAAAACTCTTCGGTATTAACTTCGCATTAGGTGTTACTACTGGTTTGACCATGGAGTTTCAGTTCGGTACTAACTGGGCGTATTACTCACACTATGTCGGTGATATTTTCGGTGCACCATTAGCCATTGAAGGTCTGATGGCATTCTTCCTTGAATCAACATTTATTGGTTTATTCTTCTTCGGCTGGGATCGCCTATCTAAAGTTCAGCATTTGGCAGTCACTTGGTTAGTTGCACTTGGCTCGAACATGTCTGCACTATGGATTTTAGTAGCCAATGGTTGGATGCAAAACCCAGTCGGTTCCGCTTTTAACTATGAAACTATGCGTATGGAAATGGTGGACTTCGGTGCACTGATTTTCAACCCTGTAGCTCAGGTTAAATTCGTACATACCGTATCTGCAGGCTATGTGACTGGCGCAATTTTCGTACTAGCCATTTCAAGTTACTACTTATTAAAAAAACGTGACTTGCCATTTGCTCGTCGTTCATTCGCTATCGCTGCAATCTTTGGTTTAGCTTCTACACTTTCGGTGATCTTACTGGGTGATGAATCTGGTTATGAAATTGGTGATGTACAAAAAACTAAACTTGCTGCGATTGAAGCTGAATGGGACACTCACCCAGCTCCAGCGCCATTTACTTTGTTTGGTATTCCAAATAAAGAAACTATGTCTACTGACTACGCGATCAAAATTCCTTATGTCATGGGGATTATCGCAACACGTTCAACTGACAAAGAAGTAACAGGTATTAAAGACCTGATCGTACAACACGAAGCGCGTATTCGTAACGGTATGGTGGCTTACTCACAATTAGAACAACTTCGTGCAGGCGATACATCTCCTGAACTTAAAGCAGCATTTGCTGAGTCTCAAAAAGACTTGGGCTATGGTTTGCTTCTGAAAAAATACACAGACAAAGTGGTCGATGCTTCTGACGAACAAATCAAAGCTGCTGCAAAAGACACTATTCCACATGTTCCAAGCTTGTTCTGGGCATTCCGTGCAATGGTTGCTTCTGGCTTCTTAATGCTCCTTCTGTTCGTACTGGCTACCTTTGCTGTCGGTAAACGTAATGCAGAAAACAAACCATGGTTATTGAAATTTGCCTTGTTTGCACTTCCACTCCCTTGGATTGCTGCGCAAACAGGTTGGTATGTTGCTGAAGTGGGCCGTCAACCATGGACCATTGGTGAAGTCCTACCTACACACCTTTCAGCTTCTAGCTTAAGTACAGGTGATGTATGGGGTTCTATCCTTGCATTGGCAGCGTTCTACACTGTACTGCTGATCATTGAAATGTACTTAATGATTAAATTCTCACGCCTTGGCCCAAGTTCTCTACATACTGGTAAATACCACTTCGAGAAACTTGAAGCTGCAAAAAAGGCAAATGAGGAGGCTCAAGCATGATCGAATATGAATTACTCAAAATCATTTGGTGGGTTTTAGTCGGTGTCCTACTGATCGGCTTCGCCCTCACCGATGGCTTCGATATGGGCTCAATGGCGATCATGCCATTCGTAGGTAAAAAAGACGAAGAACGTCGTGCGGCAATCAATACAATTGCCCCACACTGGGACGGTAACCAAGTTTGGTTTATTACTGCCGGTGGTGCGCTGTTTGCAGCATGGCCAATGGTATATGCGACTGCATTCTCAGGCATGTACTGGGCACTGTTACTGGTACTCTTCGCCCTTTTCTTACGTCCAGTCGGTTTTGATTACCGTTCTAAACTCGAAAATACCAAGTGGCGTAATTCTTGGGACTGGGGTTTAGCAATTGGTGGTGCCGTTCCTGCCCTCGTATTTGGTGTTGCGTTTGGTAATATGTTCCTTGGTGTTCCATTCACTATGGACGAAACTGTTCGCTCAACTTATACAGGTAGCTTCTTTGCGCTGCTTAACCCATTCGCTTTAGTTTGCGGTATCGTGAGTTTATCTATGCTTTGCGCACACGGTGGTGCATGGCTCATGCTTCGTACAGACGGCGACCTACGTGCTCGCTCAGCAAAAGCGACTCAGCTTATGGGTATCGTATTCTTGGTTTGCTTCTTACTTGCAGGCGCATGGTTATACTTCGGTAATATCCAAGGCTACACATTAGTGCAACCATTTGACACGAATGGCGTTGCTAACCCATTGGCTAAAGAAGTGATCACCAATGCCAATCCAGGTTGGATGAACAATTATAGTATTTATCCTATTACTATGATTGCGCCAATCATGGCAATTTTAGGTGCTTTGATCATTATCCTTGCCGCAGGTAAAGGTAAAGCAGGTTTTAGCTTCCTTGGTTCAAGCTTGGCAGTCATTGGTTCAATCTTAACTGCTGGTTTTGCATTGTTCCCTTTCCTTATGCCATCGAGCATCAACCCAACTGTAAGTTTGACTATGTGGGATGCGGTATCAAGTAAAAACACCCTGACTGTGATGACAGTTGCCGCGTGTATTTTTGTCCCAATTATCCTGTGCTACACAACTTGGTGTTACTACAAGATGTGGGGTGTGGTCACAAACAAACATATTGAAGAGAATTCACACAGCCTATACTAAGGCTGTGTCTAAGGAGAAAAGACGATGTGGTATTTTGCTTGGATTCTCGGTATTTTGATGGCATGTTTTGCAGGTGTACTTAGTGCGCTTTACATCGAACATCATCAAGATCTAGATGAGGAATAACAAATGACTGATGCTGCTGTAGAAAAATCACTTGTAGAAAAGAAGCCAAATAAATTTGCAATGGTCATTTCCTGCCTGTTAGCTTTTCCTTTGGCAGCCGTGTTACTTGTACATCCTGCTGCCATGCTGGATGACAATGGTGGATATAGCCATCGAGCGCTGATGTTCATCATGATAGGTATTTCAGGTGGTTTTGTGCATGGTGTGGGTTTTACACCACACCATTGGTTCTGGAAATGGCTTTTTAGCCCCTTCCTCGCTTGGCCACTAATGTTGTGGGGCTATTACACGTGGTTCCTACATTAATTAATATCTAAATAAAGCCCTCAATTGAGGGCTTTTTTTATGTTTGCCTTAAAGCGCTGATTTTTCAATGCAGATTAATAAAACAAAATATTATAAATTTTTATTAAAAATTAAACATTTTCTAACATTTGATTATACATATTAGCGCCCGCAAAGTTGCATCGCCGCTGCATGGCCTTTAGCATGCTCTGCACCTGAATTGGAGTTATATAATGAAAACTAAAACCTTTTTAGCTACAGCATGCATTATTGCCAGTACTTACGCATCTGCAGAAGAAGCAAAAAAAGGATGGCTGTCAAAAGCTATTGATAAATGGAATACCTTGGGGCAGCTGACAGATAAGGATTTTGAACAGTATCCGACGGTGCAGGAATTTTTCCAAGCCAAGTATAAAAATCCGCGCACCATCACCATGAATAACGTATCTTACGGTGCAGGCACCATTATGTGGGAACGCGCAAACACCTATTGTGCGCGTGACGGCGGTGAATTTGTACAAATTAAAAGCCATCCATCACCGCTGATTCCTTATAAAGGCTCTGAGGTGCTGTCTACGCCGAATCTGCAAAAATACTACGGCTTATTCCAGTGCAAAAATATCAAAAACAGCTGGAAAGTTTACTTTGACCATCAGAACGAGCGTATTTTCCAGCATCCGTCTCCAAACACGGCTTCTGACGTCAGCTTCAATTTCGAATAATCGTTATCTATAGAAAAAATCAAAATATGCAAAAAACATTATTGTTTCTTGCCGCAGCAGCCGGGCTATCCGGCTGCCAAGTCACAGGGGAACGCGGCAGCCTCTATCAAAATGTGCTGGGCGGCTTCGGGCCTAAAACCCAGCATATCCAGCTCAACCCAGAACTGAACAGTTTTTCCCTGACAGTACCACTCTCGGCTTATAATGAATTGGATTTAAACAAAGGGCTGATCAGCAATGCCCCGTTCTTCAACCAGTTAAAACAAGACCGTTACTGGAGTGTGCACCATATTTATGACGCGCAATTCCGGCGCCTGGCGCAAGACCGGGTTAAAATAAAAGTCTGCAATACGGTCAGCGCTGATCACCGCCGCAGCGCCAACGATTCCAGTTCCTGCGCAGATATACAGATGCGCGTCGCATACGACAGGCTGAGTGATGGCGTACGCATGACCTTCAAGCCTATTACGGCCGATATCAGCACAGAAGACTTCGGCTTCTTTATCAAAAACTCAGCGCCGGAATTATTTAAAAATGCCGAGCAGCTGAACACTGCAACCCTGATTAAAACCTTCGGCTATGAAGATGCGCTGACAGTCAGCAGCAAACGCACGATTTCCAGCCTCAGCAATGTGCTAGTAAAAAATGGCTATACCGTTACTACTCAGGATATTGCCAATGAAAAAATTTACTTAAGCTCATTTGAGCTTAAATCGGCTGACGCGAAGGTCTTTTCCATCTTGAACTGTCGCACCGCTGCCGCCAAAAACGGTTCCAGCACCAGCTGCAAATATGCCCTGTTCAGCCCCTATGCCATCAGCGACTATCGAATTTACAACAAAGAAATAGCCAGAAAAATCAATCAGCTATTCAACTAAACCCAAAGCCGGCATGAAGCCGGCTGTTTTTATCCGCTTAGCCGGCGCCAGCCCAGATACTGACAGATTATGCTTGCGGGCGCTTATGAGCGCTGGCCGGCCAGTCCGCCATAGCTTAAACAACTACAACCAAGGCATTCGACCTGCCAATCATCTGCACAGAAACATTGATTTACGGCCTGACGGACTGCTCAATACATTCTGCTACAGCATTTTCCCGTATGTCCAGCGCATAAAAAAAGCCGGACATTGGTCCGGCTTGATTATTCCGTTTACATTAATGCTTAGCGATGCGTATGAATAGACATCACAATCCCCATCCCTGCGAGCATTGCAATCACGGCTGTACCACCATAACTCATGAGCGGTAAAGGGTCACCTGTTACCGGTAAAATCCCACTGACCATACCCGAGTTTAAAAATACAAAAAAGAAGAAAGTTAATCCTATCGCTCCTGCATAGAGTCGTCCAAAATTATGGAAGCAATTTAGTCCAATAATCAAACAGCGAACAATAATTGCTGTAAATAAACTAAATAAAAGAAATACACCAATAAAGCCAAACTCTTCAGCATAGGTCGACATGATAAAGTCAGTATGATGCTCTGGCAGATAGCCCAAGTGCGACTGCGTCCCTTCGGTATACCCCTTACCCATTAAACCACCTGATCCAATGGCAATTTTAGACTGAATAATATTCCAACCTGCACCAAGTGCGTCAGACTCAGGGTCAAATAAGGTCAGTACACGTTTTTTCTGATATTCCTGCAAAAAGAACATCCAGAGTACAGGTGCTGCAATTGCAAAGGCTGTTAAAGCAGCTGCAATTAAACGCCAAGACATACCACTTAAAAATAAAACAAAAATACCTGGAATAATCAAACCTATATTCAAGTCGGGCTGTAAAGCGACCAATGCAAATGGAATCAATAATAAAATTAACGCACCGACAATTTGTAAAAATTTCGGTGGAAAAGGTTTTCGCGCAAAATACCACGCCATCATGAGTGGCATGGCAAATTTCATAAACTCACTCGGCTGCATACTGCCGATACCTGGCAAGCTAATCCAGCGTTTCGCCCCCATCCTTTTTTCACCAATGACCAGAACCAACAACAGTAAAAATATACCGATGGCATATAAGTACGGACTCATAGATTGGTAAACTTTGGGTGGAATTTGCGCGCAGATCAACATCACAATAAAGCCCACACCAAAACTTGTGGCTTGGCGTAGTACCATTCCAGAATCTTCCGCGGTCGCACTATAGACAACCATCAGCCCCAATATTGCATTGAGTACCAAGAAGCAAAGTAACCACGGGTCTAAATGAAGTTTAGCCCATCGAGAAGAATCGTGTTTTATACTGCGGCCATCGCGTAATGACTGACGTAAAAAACGATACTGTTGAGAAGGGATCATTGCGAAACAGATCTAAAAAGAATGCGGGAATTATAAATTAAAGCGACAGTAAAAATCACTGTCCCTTAAATATTCCTTGAAATAATCATCTATTCACTTGAGACGCTAAAATTAAACGTGCCAATTCCAAGTCATCCGGATAGGTAATTTTAATATTGTCCGAACGACCTTGCACGACATTAACTTGCTCACCGATAAATTCTAAAGCACTAGCCTCATCTGTGATGGTCGCACCAGCGGCAAGCGCTTGTTCAATGGCATTTTTAAGCACACCCAATTTGGCAATTTGTGGTGTCTGCGCTTGCCATAAAGTTGAACGATCTACCGTTGTTGATATAAGTGGCGCCGTTTCAACTCGCTTTAAAGTATCGCGTACGGGAATTGCGAGAATCGCACTTAGCTCTGAATCGACTGCCGATTGAACTAAATCTTCTAAACTCAATTGTGAGACACATGGTCGTGCTGCATCATGAACAAATACCCAATCATCATCATTGGCAATCGCAGATAGATATTGCAATGCATTGAGCACAGAATGCACACGCTCTGCTCCGCCTAAACAAAAATGTGCCTTATCTTGATTTGCTAGTGCCAAGGTCTGAGCAACATTATCTTGCTCTCCTATTGCCAACACATAGCCTGTCAACGGCAATTGGTTAAGACGCGCAACTGTGTGTTCAAGCACAGTTAGACCCGCAATGTTTTGATATTGTTTTAGTTCAGTTTTAGAAAATCGACTTCCTGAACCAGCAGCAGGAATAATAGCCCACAATTTAAGGTGCGGGTGGAAGTTCGGATGGTTCTGACTCATTGGTACGTAGGTCTACTTTTGCATTTGGATCAATATAAATTGGTTTGTACTGAGTACTGATCGTACTCATCTGTACGAAAGTCTCATGCGGTTTAATTAAACCTAAATCTAGACGAGCATGCTCTTCAATAGCTTCAACGCCATTTTTTAAATCGTATACTTCAGCGGCAAGCACGCGATTTCGTTCTTTTAATTCATCATTGAGTTCGACTTGTTGTTGTATTTTCTGACTCAGTTGTTGATGTTGATGATAACCACCTTCACCGAACCAGTACAAATATTGAAACCCTGCGATCAAAAAGATCGCAAGGCCCAACAATACTTTACTCGCTTTGGAGTCAAATACATTTAACATAGATAGCATGATCTGCTTAGTTCAAACCTTTGAACTCAGCTTTACCGCGATATGCAGCATTAGTCAATTCTTCAATACGAAGTAATTGGTTATATTTCGCTACACGGTCAGAACGGCAAAGTGAACCAGTTTTGATTTGACCCGCTGCTGTACCCACTGCAAGATCTGCAATAGTTGAATCTTCAGTTTCACCAGAACGGTGTGAAATTACTGTAGTGTAACCATTTGCTTTTGCAAGGTAGATTGCATCTAGAGTTTCAGTCAACGTACCGATTTGGTTGTACTTGATCAGAATAGAGTTACCCACTTTTTCGTTGATACCACGTTGAAGAATCTTAGGATTCGTAACGAATAGGTCATCACCAACCAATTGGATTTTGTCGCCAAGGATTGAAGTAAGGTAAGACCAACCTTCCCAATCAGACTCGTCTAAACCATCTTCAATTGAGATGATTGGGTATTGTTTTACAAAACCAGCAAGGTAGTCAGCAAATTGGTTGCTTGTGAATGCTTTATTGCCTTCACCTGCAAGGATATATTGACCATCTTTGTAGAATTCTGAAGATGCACAGTCAAGCGCAAGCATAATATCAGAACCTGCTTTGTAGCCAGTTTTTTCAATTGCTTCAAGAATTACTGTAATTGCTTCTTCGTTAGAACGAAGGTTCGGTGCAAAACCACCTTCATCACCAACTGCAGTATTTAGACCTTGTTTCTTTAAAACTGATTTTAAAGAATGGAAAATTTCAGCACCAGCGCGTAAAGCTTCAGAGAATGAAGTGAAGCCAACTGGCTCAATCATAAATTCTTGAATGTCTACGTTGTTGTCTGCATGTGAACCACCATTTAGGATGTTCATCATTGGAACAGGCATAGTCAAAATGCTGTTATTACGAAGGTCTGCGATGTATTGGAAAAGTGGAATTTTCTTTTCATCAGCAGCAGCGCGTGCAGCAGCTAGCGATACCGCTAAAGTTGCGTTCGCACCTAATTTTTCTTTGTTTTCAGTACCGTCAAGCGCGATCATTGTGTTATCAATGTCTTTTTGTTCGAATACTGATTTACCCAACAATGCATCACGAATTACTGTGTTAACGTTGTTAACCGCAGTTTTAACGCCTTTACCTAAGTAACGAGCTTTGTCGCCGTCACGAAGTTCTAAAGCTTCACGAGAACCAGTTGAAGCACCAGATGGTGCACATGCACGGCCTACAACGCCAGAGGCTAAGATTACGTCTGCTTCGATGGTAGGGTTACCACGAGAGTCCAAAATTTCACGTGCACGAATGTCAACGATTTGGCTCATGAACAATTCCTCAGTTGATTAATAAAAATGATGCGTCAAAAGTGACGCATCAATGTGTATCGAATTAGTGTGTGTCTAACTTTGCGAAACCTTTAACTAAGGTATCGAGCTCTTTTAACTGTGCCAAGAAAGGTTCCAACTGTGACATGCGTAGCGCACATGGACCGTCACATTTGGCATTTTCTGGATCTGGATGAGCTTCTAAGAACAAACCTGCTAAACCAGTCGCCATACCTGCACGTGCCAGTGTCGTGATTTGCGCACGACGACCACCAGCAGAATCCGCACGACCACCCGGCGTTTGAAGCGCATGTGTAACATCAAAGAACACCGGGACATTCATTTCTTTCATGATGTCAAAGCCCAACATGTCTACAACTAAATTGTTGTAACCAAATGCTGAACCACGTTCACAAAGAATCAGTTTGTCATTTCCTGCTTCCAAACACTTATGCAAAATATGACGCATTTCGTGTGGTGCGAGGAACTGTGCTTTTTTAATGTTGATGATGGCATCAGTTTTCGCCATCGCTTCAACAAGGTCAGTTTGACGGCTTAAAAATGCAGGAAGTTGGATAATATCCGCAACTTCAGCAACAGGCGCAGCTTGGTATGGTTCATGTACATCAGTAATAATCGGCACATTAAAGTGTTTTTTAATGTCAGCTAACCACTCGATTCCTTTTTCCAGGCCTGGGCCACGGAAAGAGTTCAAGCTTGAACGATTGGCTTTATCAAAACTTGCTTTAAACACATACGGAATATCCAAGCGTTTGCAGATATCCACATAGGTTTCAGCAATTTCAAAAGCAAGGTCTTTTGACTCAAGTACGTTCATGCCGCCGAATAGTACAAATGGCAAATGATTTGCCATTTGTATATCGCCTAAACGTACAATTTCCTGTGGTTTTAATTGTGACATTTAAACTCTTCCTGGTTTAGTCAAAAACACATTATTTCGCTTTTTGGTACTGCTTTTTAGCAGCATCAATAAAGCCTGCGAATAATGGGTGTCCATCACGTGGTGAACTTGTAAATTCCGGATGGAATTGTACAGCAATAAACCAAGGATGTTCAGGAATTTCAACAGTTTCAACAAGACGCTGTACTGGAGAATAACCTGAAATCTTCATGCCTTTTTCTTCAAGCACTGGGATATAACGGTTGTTCATTTCATAACGGTGACGATGACGTTCAACGATCTCTTCAGAACCGTAAACTTGTGCAGTTTTTGTTCCTGCAACCAATTCAGATTTTTGAGCACCAAGACGCATTGTGCCGCCTAAGTCAGAATCTGCATTACGTTGTTGAACTTCGCCGCGCTCATCTAACCATTCAGTGATTAGACCAATCAATGGTGATTTTGTAGAACGGTTAAATTCAGTTGAAGTTGCATCACTAATACCCGCAACGTTGCGCGCATATTCGATCACAGCCAACTGCATACCTAAACAGATACCAAGGAATGGCACACCGTTTTCACGTGCAAAACGAATCGCTTTCATTTTGCCTTCTGTACCACGTTCACCGAAGCCACCCGGCACTAAGATTGCATCCGCGTCTTTTAATACGTCGTTTACATCTTGGCTTTCAAGTTCTTCTGCATTGACGTAGTCGATTTGAACTTTCACACGGTTTTGAATACCCGCATGTAAAAGTGCTTCGTTTACAGATTTGTATGCATCTGGAAGTTCAACGTATTTACCAACCATCGCTACACGAACTGTATATTCAGGGTTCAGTAATGCATCTACAACGTTATCCCAGTCTGTAAGGTCAGCTTCTGGAAGATCGTTATAACCAAAACGTTCACAGATTAAATCATCAACGTTTTGTTCATAAAAAGTACGTGGAATTTGGTAAATTGAACGCGCATCTTTACATACCACAACTGCGCGTGCTTCAACGTTCGTAAATAACGCAATTTTACGTGTAGTGTCAGCATCAACATCATGTTCTGTACGGCAGATCAGGATGTCTGGTTGAATACCAATCGACAAAAGCTCTTTTACAGAGTGTTGAGTTGGTTTAGTTTTTAATTCAGCAGCTGACTTAATGTATGGGAGTAAAGTTAAGTGCATTAACATTGTGCGCTTATGACCTAGTTCGACCATAAGTTGACGTACAGATTCCATGAATGGGAGAGATTCAATGTCGCCTACTGTACCGCCGATCTCAACGATCGCAACGTCATAGCCTTCACCTGCGCGAAGAACACGTTCTTTAATATTGTCAGTAATATGTGGAATAACTTGAACTGTACCACCGAGGTAATCACCACGACGTTCTTTATTCAAGACATCTTGGTACACTCGTCCTGAAGTAAAGTTGTTCAGTTTGGTCATTTTCGCACGACGCAAGAAACGTTCGTAATAACCCAAGTCTAAGTCAGTTTCAGCACCATCCTCTGTGACAAAAACTTCACCGTGTTGGAATGGACTCATAGTCCCTGGATCGACATTAATGTATGGATCCATTTTTACCATGGTTACTTTTAAACCACGGGCTTCTAAAAGCGCAGCCACTGATGCAGCTGAAATACCTTTACCTAGTGATGATACAACACCACCAGTAACGAAAATAAAATGGGTCATTAAGTTTCTCGTACAATGGAGCCTAAATTGGCCTACAATGTTGTGCGATTTTACTTTACTCTGTACCAAGAAAGCAAAGTCATTCCGCATCAATTCATAGAACAATTAACAATTGGCTATTGTAACAGCAATTATCATAAAAATTTAGAGTAAGTTCTTATCATTTCTATATTCTTATTTGCTGTTATAATGCAGTTATCCAATCCACACTTTTTTGTTTTGTGTAATTATGAATAAGAAACTTTTAATCTGCGGTGCAATCGCAACAGGTCTACTTCTTACAGCATGTGTAAAAAAAGAAGCACCAAAAGAAGAAGAACAGGAACAGGTTGAAGTTGCAGCATCTGAACCAACAGCATCTGTACCTACACAATTAGAACCAGTTGAAGAACAACCAGTTGTTGAAGAAACGACTCAGCAGCAAGTTGAAGTGATTCGTGAAGAAACACCGAATACAACAACTGAAATTCGTCGTGAACCTACTCCTCCTGCAGAAGCTCCTGCTCCAAAAGCAGAAGCACCTAAAGCAGCAGAAAAACCTGCGCAAGCTACTCAACCTAAACAAAACTCTGGTTCTGCACAGTCTGAAGATGACGCCGTTGCCGCTGCCATTGCTGCTGCAACACCAGCTTTAGAGAACTAAGATCGAAGTTTTATCAAACAAATGATCAAAAAACCCGGCAATTGTCGGGTTTTTTATTGTTTCTATGTAAATAAAAATATGTACCCAACAATGCACTGTTTTTCTCACAACTATTCTTGTAATTTTTCAGCTAAATATTCAATAAATAAACGAACACGTTTCGGTAAATGCTCTTGTTGATAATAGACAGCATGAATAAGCTGTTCATGTGGCTCAATTTGATCGTCTAAAAGTTGTACCAATCGTCCTTCTGCAATATCTTTTTCTAACATAAAAATCGATAGACAAGCGATGCCCATCCCATGAATCGCAAGCTCACGAATGGTTTCACCATTTGATGCCTTAATATTTGGTCGGATCGTCAAAGGTTTCCCTGCGACTTGGATCGGCCAAGTATTCATATGGGTAATTTGACTAAATCCAAGTAAAGCATGTGCGGTTAGCTCATCAGCATTTTGCGGACATCCATGCTGCTGAAGATATTCAGGACTCGCCACCAAACACAGTCGACTCTTGTAGATAAGTTTTGCGTGCAAACTGGAGTCGTTTAATTTTCCAAAGCGAATTGCAACATCCGCTTTATGCTCTAATAAGTCAATCACTTGATCATGATTTACTAATTCAATCTGTATATGCGGATAACGTGCATTAAATTCTGGAATCAAGGGAACGATCATATGCAGAATAAAAGAAATTGCTGAATCGACTCGCACTAACCCCGAAGTATCTGCATCTAATTTCAGCAGAGAATCTTCCGCTTCGCTCAAATCATTCAATATCCGCCGTGTTTTTGCTAAAAACAATTGCCCCTCTTGCGTCAGCTTAATTTTGCGGGTTGTTCGTTCTAACAGGGTTACATTTAATTTAGATTCCAGACGCTGTAATGCGCGGCTGACACCAGATGCTGTTTGATCCAGCCTTTCTGCTGCTTTGATAATAGAGCCGCTATCTACAATAACAGTAAAAGCCTGCAGCTCCTCAATGGTCGATTTCATTGCTTATTCGATTCGTGATTTTTAATCAATAATATATTCCAAACTCATGCATTTTTCTTCATTAAAATTAGCAGCACAATAGCATCAATTCAAAAAAGAGAATTCCTGATGATTGTTCCCCAATTTGGTGTCGGTACCTTCCGTTTGACAGGTGACACTGTCATTCATTCTGTTAAAACTGCCTTAGAAGTTGGATATCGTGCTGTAGACACCGCACAAATTTACGCTAATGAAGCAGAAGTAGGCCAAGCAATCCACGAAAGTCAGGTCAATCGAGCTGATATTTTCTTAACTACGAAAATTTGGACTGAAAATTATGCTGCCGACAAACTGATACCCAGCCTAAAGGACAGCTTAATTAAATTAAGGACGGATGCAGTTAACCTCACACTTATTCATTGGCCAGCACCTGCACTTGGAGTCAATATTCCAGAATTAATGGGACATTTACTTGAGGCAAAAAAACAAGGTTTGACTGAACATATTGGTGTATCTAATTTTAATATTGAGCTCACTCAACAAGCCATTGATCACATCGGGCTGGAAAATATTGCAACCAATCAAATTGAACTCAGTCCATATTTGCAAAATCAAAACTTGGCCAATTATCTGCAAGCGAACAATATAGATGTCACATCCTATATGACTTTGGCCTATGGCAAAGTTTTGCAAGACCCAACGCTGTTAAACATCGCGACCGAACACCAAGCTACTTCAGCTCAAATTGCACTCGCATGGGCACTGCAAAAAGGTTATGCCATAATTCCATCGTCAACCAAACCTGAACATTTAATCAGTAATTTAAAAGCTCAAGAGATTCATTTAACACCTGAACAGATGCAGGCCATTGCCATACTCGATAGAAATGCGCGTGAAGTGAACCCACCTGAACTTGCTCCAGTGTGGGATATTTAATATGAAATTCAATTTTCCATTAATTGCATTAGCCGTAGGTGCTTTTGCAATTGGCACAACAGAATTTTCACCGATGGGTTTTTTGCCTGAAATCGCAGCAGATTTATCGGTTTCCATTCCTCAAGCGGGCTTACTGATTAGTGCCTATGCCGTTGGCGTCATGATTGGTGCACCCGTTATGACTTTATGGCTTGCACGTTTTTCAAAACGTACATCACTCATGTTATTAATGACAATTTTCACCCTTGGCAATCTGCTTGCCACAGTTGCGCCAGATTATTTAGGTTTAATGGCTGCGCGTTTAGTGACGAGTTTGAACCACGGCGCCTTTTTTGGCTTAGGCTCTGTCGTCGCAGCAAGTGTTGTTCCAAAAGATAAACAAGCCAGTGCTGTAGCCATGATGTTTATGGGGTTAACCATTGCGAATATTGGCGGTGTTCCGCTCGCAACGTGGGTAGGGCAAAATATAGGTTGGCGTATGTCTTTTGCGGCCATTACCTTACTGGGCATCATCACCATGTTGGCATTATGGAAAGCACTACCCCATCAGCAACAGACCGAAAAACCTGATGTACGAGCAGAGTTAAAAGTATTAACACGCATTCCTGTTGTTTTAGCACTGCTGACCACGGTCATGAGTGCTGGAGCTATGTTCGCGCTCTATACCTATATCGCACCGAGCTTAAAAGTCTTTACCCATGCAAGCCCTGAGCTTATCACTTTCATGTTGGTCTTAATCGGGATCGGATTTTCAATCGGCAACCATTTCGGTGGTAAGTTTGCAGATCAATCCTTAGATAAAACCTTGATTGGCTTTTTAGTCTTACTCATGCTGATGATGCTGTTATTTCCAATTTTAGCAACCACCACCATTGGCGCGGCGATTGCATTAATCATCTGGGGAGCAGCCGCCTTTGCAGTCGTGCCACCTTTACAAATGCGTGTTATGACAGTCGCTCACGATGCCCCTGGCCTTGCTTCTTCAGTGAATATTGGTGCATTTAATCTTGGAAATGCATTGGATGCAGTCGCAGGTGCCGCAGTGCTAAATCTAAACTTAAGCTATGCTGCAGTATCTTATGCAGGCGCGACACTGAGTGCTGTAGCGTTAATTTTAGTATTGATTCAAATGAAGCTTAAACCTCAAACATCTGCATGTTGCGCACAAGCTGAGTAACATACAAAAATAGCCTATCAACAATAGGCTATTTTGTTTCTAGTTCGCATATAACTTTAAAAAATCTGCCATCAATTTGGTTGCCCATGAATGGGTGTCGACTAAACCCTCATAATAACCACAGTGACTGCCTTTTTTGGTGATCACCACCACAACATTCGGCAAAGAACGGATTAATTTTTTATAGGGTTCAAAGTTTTGAATGTGGCAAACTGGATCATCTTCCGCATTTAAAATCATCAATGGAATTTTAAGATTTTCAAATACATAAATTGGGTTGGTGGATTTGGCATAACTTTCATAATCAGTAAAACCCGCCATTTGAAAATATGTACGTTCAAACTGCGCCAGATCTTTACTTTTTAGGACTTCAATTATAGATGGAGTCGTTGACCATATTGCAGAATAGGGTTCTACAAATTTCTGAAAGAGCTTTTTCGTCATCATTTTACTGTAAAAAGGATGTACATTTTTAAAGCCAAGCTCAGTGTCATAGCCCGGACATAAAGCAAAAGCCGCTTTAAGTGGTGTTTCCTCACCTTGTTCGCCTAAATAGCGGACCAATAACCCCGTTCCTGCAGATGAACCGACGCCAAATAAATTCGATTCGGGAAATTTCTGCTGAATAAAGGCAATCTGTTCACGCAGGTCATCGGTTGAACCAAATAAGTTTATTTTGGCAACAGGCATAGGTAAATTGGCATGACCACGTCTTAAACACAGTGCAATGCGCCAACCTGTATATAGATGAAGATCCCGAACCACTTCTCGCATACTTTCAGGCGTTCCCGTAATCGTATGCATGAGCACCACCGTTGGTACATCCACAGGTAAATCTAAACCCACCCATGCAATGGCTGTGATCCCTCCATCAGCCATGGTCAACTGCTCTATGGCATCGTATTTGAGCTTCACTTGGCGCTTTTTAATGACATCAAAATACAGTAAATGTGCATGTGTATTCGACAGCCAAGGCGTAGGACGATATTTTTCATGTAGTTGCTTTAACTTCGGCAGCACATGTTGCATTTGCCCTTCAGGATGATAATAAAGCTGTGGTAATTCCGCACCAATTGCATGATCTACAAAATTTAAGAACGCCTGACGCCCTTTATGAATCACATTATTCATTGACCTTACATTCACCTCGCTTCGCACCACAGCAAATCATTTCAATCTTTTCACTTTGACTAACAATGCCCAGTAAAAAAATGTATCTACAAAACCATATCTCGCTAGCAATATTTGTTTGCTTAAGCCTCAAAAGCAAAAAGCATGACAATATCCATCATGCTTTTTATCATTCTGTGATGAGCATTTAAAATCAGCAGATTTAAGGCTGATATTGCATAATGCGCTCACCCATTTTCGCCGCCAATGCTTCCAAGCCACTTTTTGGACGAAGCATGACTTCAAAATCAATCATCTGACCTTGTTCATTAAACTGAATCATGTCGATCCCTTTTAACTTTTTCTCGCCAACATTGGCAGAAAACTCAAGTACAATATTGAGGCCATCCTCACTATAAAACTCACGGTGGTAAGTAAAATTTTCAAAAATTTGAATCACATTGGTCAAAATAAAAGTTACTACAGGCTTACCTGGATATGGGTTAAACGCGACAGGTGAACGAAACACCACATCCTCTGCCAAGAGTTCATTTAAAATATTCATATCCCGTGTGTTAAGCATTTCGTGCCAACGTGCAACAGATTTTTTTGTTGTTTCAATAGTCATGTTTATGTCCTTTTTTTTGATGAATCATTTCCCTTTCCTCAAACTCCTCTCCCAAATGGAGAGGAAGCACGACAACTGCATATTAAATTGAATGAAGTTGTCGTGGTTTAGTATGAGGCTGATTAAATCACCGCAGCCAAATCTGCACCTTGACGAATGGCACGTTTAGCATCTAACTCACCTGCTTCTTTCGCACCACCAATCAAATGCACATTTTTCCCATCTGCTTGTAGCTGTTCATACATCGCGGTATAGGATTCCTGACCTGCACAAATAACCACATGATCAACATCTAAAATACGTGATTGACCATCAACGGTAATATGCAAACCTTGATCATCAATTTTGTCGTAGCTTGCACCCGCAATCATTTTCACATCGCGGTGTTTCAAACCTGTACGGTGAATCCAACCCGTGGTTTTACCTAAGCCAGCACCAACCGATTTAGCCTTACGTTGCAATAAATACACTTCACGCGGCGATTCTTCGACGTCTGGATGTTTCAAGCCACCGACTTGCGCATAAGTGGTATCAATACCCCATTCATCATAAAATTTCTCAGGATTGAGGCTACCGCTTTCACCTTCATGCGTTAAATATTCAGCCGTATCGAAACCAATACCGCCTGCACCAATGATTGCTACACGTTTGCCAACAGGTTGACGTTCACGTAATACCTGTAAATAGCTCAATACTTTTGGATGATCAATGCCATCTATATCTAACTGACGCGGTGTTACACCCGTCGCCACCACGATGTCATCAAAATCAGACTGAGCTAATTCTTCATACGTTGCCGTATGGTTCAATACCAATTTAATCTGAGGCAATAGTTCTATTTTACGTTTGAAATAACGCAGCGTTTCATAAAACTCTTCTTTACCAGGAATCGTTTTCGCAATATTAAACTGCCCACCAATTTGGCTCGATGCTTCAAAAATAGTTATGTTATGACCACGCTCTGCAGCATAAGTTGCAAAGCTTAAACCTGCAGGTCCCGCACCAATCACAGCAATATTTTTCACCTGTGCAGATTCTTTAAAAATCAGTTCAGTTTCATAGCAAGCTTGAGGGTTAACCAAACATGTTGCAATTTTCATCGAGAAAATATGATCTAGACAGGCTTGGTTACAACCAATACAGGTATTAATTTCATCACTACGCCCTTGTTCTGCTTTTTCTACAAAACGTGGGTCAGCCAGCATTGGACGTGCCATAGACACCATATCTGCATCACCCGAAGCAAGTACATGCTCAGCCATTTCAGGAGTGTTAATACGGTTTGAGGTGATTAAAGGAACATTCACTATGCCTTTTAATTTCTTGGTCACCCATGTAAATGCAGCACGTGGCACTTTGGTTGCAATGGTCGGAATACGTGCTTCGTGCCAGCCAATACCGGTATTGATAATAGTTGCACCGGCTTTTTCAATGGCTTTTGCAAGTTGCACAACTTCTTCGAAAGTCGAACCACCTTCAACCAGATCCAGCATAGAAAGACGGTAAATAATAATAAAATTTTCACCGACTAATTCACGCGTACGACGCACGATCTCAATTGGAAAACGAATACGGTTTTCATAACTGCCGCCCCATTCATCATCACGGTGGTTGGTACGTGCAGCAATAAACTCATTAATTAAATAACCTTCTGACCCCATGACTTCTACACCGTCATAACCCGCTGTCTGTGCTAACTGAGCACATCGAGCAAAATCATTGATCGTGCGTTCGACGTCTGCTGTGCTTAAAGCTTGCGGTTTTACTGGGTTAATTGGTGCTTGAATAGATGAAGGTGCAACATTATTGGCCTGATACGAGTAACGGCCTGTATGCAAAATCTGCATCGCAATTTTACCGCCAGCATCATGTACCGCCTGCGTAATCACTTTATGTTTTTCTGCTTCTTCTAAAGAGTCTAATTTTGAACCACCAGCAAATGTCACTCCATCATCATTGGGAGAAATACCACCGGTTACAATCAGACCTACACCACCTTTCGCACGTTCTGCATAAAAAGCAGCCATGCGTTCATAGCCACCCGGTGCTTCTTCAAGGCCGATATGCATAGAACCCATCAATACACGGTTCTTTAGCGTTGTAAAACCTAAATCTAGTGGTGCCAATAAATTTGGATAATTTGACATTTTTTCTCCTTAGCGTGCTGAAAAGCTGGCTATTTTTATCTTCACTTGTATACGAGCTTTCTCTTTCCATCTACGTATACAATATTTTTGCAACTTGTTGCACTAATTTATATGCGAGATTTGATTTTTATGCAACATGTTGCATAATAAAAAGTACAAAACTATTTTGACTGAGCCATATATGTCTTTAGCCCATGTTTTACTGACGAGCTTACTTGAAAAACCGAGTACAGGAATCGACCTTGCACGCCGTTTTGACCGCTCTATGGGCTTTTTTTGGAATGCAACACATCAGCAAATCTACCGTGAACTCAATGGCATGCTGCAAAAAGGCTGGATCAGCACCATTGAAGATGAGCACAGTACAACCCGTAAAAAAACCTACCAAGTTGAACAGCTTGGACGTGCTGAATTAGCCAATTGGATGGTTGAGCAAAGCCCTCCGGCTCAATTACGTGAAGAGTTGATGGTTCGTTTACGTGCAGAAGCTCAGCTGGGTACAAATGGCGTATTACCCGAATTAGAACGTCACCTAGAAATTCACAAAGAAAAACTAAAAGTGTACCAGTCTATTTTTGCAAAAGACTTTGCACATGCGCATGATGAAGACCGTACTTTGTACATTCATAAAATGATTTTACAGCTTGGGATAGATTTGGAAATCGGTTGGATCAAATGGCTCGAAACCATCATTCCACAGTTGCATAAATTTAATCGCTAAAACAAAAAAATAAATAGGAAGCCGCATGCCGCACTACACAATGCCAGATCAACAACAACTGTATGTTCGTGAATATGGTCAAGGAGAACCCATCCTGGTTTTATCTGGACTCGGCATGCAAAGTTGGCAATGGCACCCTTTTCTATATCAACACCGAAAACACTTTAAATTTATCATTCCAGACTGGCGTGGATTTGGCGGCTCTAAACTTTGTCAAATTCCCAATATGGATACCATTTCAAGCCATTGGCGAGATATTGATAGCTTAGTTTCCCAACTTGTTTACGATAAAATCACGGTCATTGCCTACTCCATGGGGGCAACGACCACCATGCACGGTTTGAAATACGGTCAGTTTGCCGAAAAAATTAAACGTTATTTGCACATCGATCAAACGCCTAAAATTAGAGTAGATGAAGATTGGCAATATGGTTTATATGGCAAACGCCACACTGAGTTTTTGAGTATTTTAGAAGACCTCTCGAAGGTACTTGCAACTAACCTCTCCGTGCCATTTGCACAGCAGATGAATAAACATGATCGTCAAAGTCTGGTCGATGCTTGGTTAAGGTTCATAGACTTACAAAATAGCAATCCTTATGCATTATCCGCTTTCCGTTTCGCATACCAAAAACCAACATTACAGAAGCTGATGTTACCCTCACAAAGTGTGGCCTATTTATATTGGTATATTCAAAATTATTTGAACCATACTGAAGATTATCGTGAAGCCATTGCAGCACTCACCGCTCCGACGACTTTTTTCACAGGGGCAAAATCGATCCTCTATCCTGCTCAAGGTCAAAAAATTATTGCTGACAGCCTAGTCAATGCTGAGCAGATTATTTTTAAAAAATCGGGACACACTCCATTAATCAGTGAACCGGTCAAATTTAGCCGTGAAATCACCAAGTTCTTAAAACAAGTAACCCTATAAGACTGAAAAAAATAGGCTCAAAACTTTCAAGATTGAGCCTATATTTGTATGAAGGTAAACGTTACTTAACTGTTTGCTTCAAAATTGAATTTCAAAATTAACTTCATAATTACTTTTAAAATAGACCCTAGAAAACCCGACGATCGTATTCAATTGCTTCCAAGTCATACACTTGGTAAACACAGTCAAATAAAGGACGCGCCAATTCCCCTTCATCATCATTCCGCACAATCAAATAAATTTGGCTAATGGCAGCACTATCCGATAATTTCACATAATTCACATGCCTAAACTGCATAATTTGTACAGATTCAGGAACAATACAAATGCCTTCGCCTGCGGCAACCATGCCTAGCGATTGCTGCAAATCAGCTTGAGTGTTAAAGCGTTTCGGCTCCATACCATATTCTAAAAACAACGACTTGATTAGCGTTGCATAACTTTGACCATCCGTTGCTGGATAGATAAAAATCTGCTCATCTTTGAGATTATTTAATGCAATCTGCTGCTGTGAAGATAAAGGATGACTCGAATGCACCGCAACAATTAGTGGCTCTTCACGCAATAGCACACGTTTAACCGCCTGATCCGACACCCGAACTCGGCTAAAGCATGCATCAACCCGACCTTCTTTTAATGCCTGAATCTGATCGACTGCACTCAGTTCAATTAAATTTACATTTAAGTGTGGATATTGCTGACGGAACAAATAAACAATTCGAGGTAATAAACCACAGAGTAGCGAACCGCCATACCCAATATTAATAGTACGTTCAGTAGCACTGGCCCGCTGCGTAATGAGCTTAATTTCTTCTGCATTGGAAAGTAATTTCACGGCTTGCTGATAAAAGAAACGGCCAATGGTGGTGGTTCTCAAAGGACGGCTGCCACGCTCAAAAAGCTGCGCACCCAACTCTTCTTCTAAATTTTGAATTTGACGACTTAAAGGAGGTTGAGCAATAAATAGCTTTTCAGCAGCCTTCGTAAAACTCTGTTCTTCTACAACGGCGACAAAGTAACGTAAATGTCTTAATTCCATGACATTGTCCTATAATGTCGAATTTCTTTCATAATGGTCTTTTATTTGAATATATCAGGACGACACTCAAATCACATCCTTCAAATTCGGTTATTTAAAAGATGTATACACCACATTTATTGTTTGGTCATGCTAATGTGAAACGATTATAAGGTTAACCCGACTTTAGTCTTGGCAATTTTGCTCAACCTTCTCACATGAAAAACTACAAAACGTGATTGACTTCATGAAACAATTCAAGTTAATTAGCTAAATCGTTGCAAATATGGAATAAGAACAGTGCTGAGTGATCTAGATGATTTTTATTGTTTTGCCCAAGTGGTCGAACATGGTGGTTTTAGTGCAGCCGAACGTGCAACAGATATTCCAAAATCAAAACTGAGTCGTCGGGTCTATAACTTAGAAGAACGTTTAGGTGTCCGCCTGATTCAACGTAGCTCACGACATTTTGCTGTTACAGATATTGGTATGAATATCTATCGCCATGCACAAGTCATGATGAATGCCGCTCAAGCCGCACACGATTTGGTTGATCATCTCAGCACACAGCCGCGCGGCTTAATTAAAGTCAGCTTACCTGTTTCCATCGCGCAAAATGAAATGACCAAAATTTTGCCTGAATTTTTAAAGCAATATCCAGAAATTAAAGTGCAAATGATGGTGACCAATCGCCGCGTAGATATCATTAATGAAGGCTTCGATCTTGCGCTACGTGTACGTTCAAATCTAGACGACGACCCCAATTTAGTCATTCGTAAATTTGAAACGATTGAGCAGCACTTATTTGCCAGTCAGGCGTATCTGAATAAATTTGGTGAACTCAAACAACCTGAAGATTTATCTCAGCATCAAATATTAAGTATGGCGGATGAGCATCTCGATCAACATATTATTGTGACCGATGCACAGCATCATCAGAAAAAAATCAAAGTTAACCCAACCGTGATGGGCTCTGACCTGTCTATGTTAGCTGCACTGGCCTGCCAAGATTGTGGCGTGGTGTTATTACCCGACAGTATTGTGTCCGATCACGTGAAATCAGGTGCTTTGGTTCGTGTACTACCTGAATGGAAAGCTGCACATGGTATTTTCCATGCAGTTTATCCATCTCGTCGTGGCTTACTACCTGCTGTGCGTGTATTCATTGATTACTTAGTTGAAAAACTCAGCCAACATGAACACGCTAAATTTTAAGCAAAAAAAAGCTTACCCATGTGATGGGTAAGCGAAAACTTAAAAACTAAGTAAAATCAGAAACTACAGCAGAATCTGTAGGGCTATTGTATAAATAAAATACATCTTTATTAAATCGTTAATAGCTCTAATTGATTTTTTGAGCTATAGACAAAGCCTTACAAATTAAGACTTAGAGAAATGTAGTTAGTCTTAAAAACGATAATACCCATAATCACCACGAACACCTAGACTAAAGTCAAAAAATATACAACTGTATAACTTTATTTAACTTCAATCATTTGGACACAGCAGATATGGCATTAACAACACTACAGAGCTTAGATCGCGGGATATTCGCCTGTACCCTCTGGCCATGGAGATAACAACTCAAAACCAGTATCGGTTACAACAACCATATGTTCCCACTGTGCCGATAAAGAACGGTCTGCGGTAATTACTGTCCAACCGTCTTTTAACTCTTTAGTACGCGCTTTACCGCTGTTGATCATCGGTTCAATGGTAAAGACCATGCCTTTTTTCAGAATGACACCTTGACCCGGTTGACCATAGTGTAAAACGCTTGGTTGCTCATGATAAACTTTACCAATCCCGTGACCACAGTATTCACGTACAATGCTGTAGCCTTCACGATGAGCAACTTGTTGAATGGCATAGCCTACATCACCCAATGTTGCTCCCGGTTTAACAGCATGAATCCCTGCAACCATCGCTTCGTAGGTAGTTTCGACTAACTTTTTAGCCGCAGGCGAAACCTCACCCACATAGTACATACGACTGGTATCACCAAAATAACCATCTTTAATGATGGCAACATCAATATTGATAATGTCACCATCTTTCAATACGGTTTCTTTCGAAGGAATACCATGACAAACCACTTCATTCGGTGAAATGCAGGTGGTTTTGGTATAGCCATAGTAGCCAACGTTGGCAGGAATCACTTTAAGTGTGTTGACGATAAAATCATTACAAATATCGTCCAGATATTCAGTGGTCACGCCCGGCTTGACATACTCCCCGATCATCTCTAAAACCTGAGCAGCTAAACGACCTGAAATGCGTAATTTTTCAATATCTTGCTCGGTTTTAATCGTGATTTTGGAAGCTTTCATCTGAATATCCTCAAATTTGAATACACCGAATTATAGACCTTTTAGATTTTTTTTGTTTTATTCAGCCAATATTTCTGCATTTATTCGGCTTATAGCATCCTATTTAGTGCTGAAAATTAGAACAATTGATTTATATCTGATAAATCTTAATAGCTAAACATATTCCTATAAAAAATTTATATACAATAAATTTCTTTTATTTATCATAAACATAAATAAAACATTATTTTATCTGTCAATATATTCATAATTCGTATTATAAAAACTATCTATACGATTTATAAATTTTGCTCCAAAAACGAGCTTAATTGCACTAAAATTGCCTTTTTTCACAGTTCATCTCCCCTTTATGACAAGTCTTCGTACACGGGATATTGTTGCCTTAGGTTTTATGACCTTCGCACTGTTTATTGGTGCAGGTAACATTATTTTCCCACCAATTGTCGCACAGCAAGCGGGTGAACATGTTTGGTTAGCTGCATTTGGTTTCTTAATCACCGCAGTTGGTCTACCTGTCATCACGATTATTGCTTTGTCGCGTGTTGAAGGTTCTATTCAAGTTTTAAGTTCGCCTTTGGGTAAAGTAGCCAGCATTATCCTTACTGTCGCGTGTTACTTAGCTGTTGGACCTTTATTTGCAACACCTCGTACAGCTACCGTTTCATATGAAATTGGTTTCTCTTCTTATTTTGGTAACGGCGCAAACAGTCTGCTGATTTATAGCGTGATTTATTTTGCATTAGTGACCATTGTTTCACTTTATCCAAACAAAATTTTGGATACTGTGGGTTATTTCCTTTCACCACTCAAGATTTTAGGCCTCGTTATACTGGGTATCTCTGCGTTCTTTATCCCAGCCGGTGTGATTTCACCTGCAATTGATAACTACGTGGCTGCACCAGTTTCAGAAGGTGTGGTAAATGGTTATTTAACCATGGATACATTAGGCGCTTTAGTTTTTGGTATTGTGATCGTCAAAGCCATTACTTCACGCGGCGTAACGGATAGTAAGCTCGTCACCAAATATGCTGTCATTGCCAGTATTATTTCTGGTATTGGTCTTACCCTGGTTTATATCAGCTTATTCAAACTCGGTATGGGCAGCCATGATATTGCTCCAAATGCAACAAATGGTGCAGTGATCCTGCATGCATATGTACAACATGCTTTTGGTGATATGGGCGCTTATTTCCTATCTGCAATGATCTTTGTTGCATGTATGGTGACTGCGATAGGCTTAACCTGCGCATGTGCTGAATATTTCTCAGAATTGACTAAAATTCCATACAAAGTTTTTGTGTTCATTTTAGTTGGTTTCTCACTACTGATTTCAAACTTAGGTTTAACCAAACTCATTGCAGTTTCAGTGCCTGTTTTAAGTGCGATTTATCCACCTGCGATTGCCGTTATCCTACTGAGCTTCTGCTCTAAATGGTTTATTTCACCATCAAGAGTTATTGCGCCTGTTACCGCATGTGCGTTTATTTTCGGTATTTTTGACGGTTTAAAAGTGGCTGGTTTCGAAGATGCACTTCCAAGCTTTATTGCCAATCTACCGCTTGCTCAACAAAATTTAGCATGGCTGATCCCTTCTGCGATTGTGCTGATTATTGCTGCTGTAATTGACAAAGTTAAAAAATAACCTTTTTTGACCTGTCTAAAATCGGAGTTTTACCCGAATGACGATTTTACCTGTGACCAATAATTGTCGAGTTTTACCCAAACTGACATTTATTTGTCCTACTACAGCGCAATAACCCTAAGTCATTGAACTTTTAAATAAAGTTTTATTTTCATGATGAGAAAAAAAGCCAGCCCTTTGGCTACAAAATATAATAATAGTTAAAATACAAATACTTTCTGCAAAATACACCGTACACAAACTCCATGATTAAGCCCGATTCAGACTGTAAGCTAGGCGGTTTCTTGTCATAAAGCCGATATACCCGTGTTGGTATATATATTGCTTATTCATACATAGATATTATGCATCGACCATTTTACTCACCAGTCAACACCTTTAGATTCATAATATTTAGTATATGAATAAAATGATTATTCTTATATGATGATCTAACATAGTTTTATGACAAAATAATGACATTTACTATTGAAATACTTCTAGTTTCGAAGTACAACAGTAGTTCAAACCTGACCAAAATCATGGGTTTTGGCTAAACAACAACACGGAGGGGTGGAGATGTTATCAGTACATTTCAAAAAGCAATTCTTCATTAACGCTCTGAAGGCAAATAAGAACATGGTGACCTATACAAGCACCACTATTGCTCTCATGCTGACACTACTTATTCAAGGCTTAATACAAGGAAATTTAAGACCTGAATACTTTGCTTATGCGCTTATTGTCTCTGTAGCCTTTTATTTATGGGCAGTCATTGACCACAAATATCGAAAGCAAAAATCAACAGAATTTTAAGTTAGAAGATGGATGAGGCATCATCCATCTTGAAAAAAGAAAAGATGCCAATCCCCCACCTTCTCGTTCATTCAATCCTTTTTAAATAACAATAAAAATAATCCTTAAAATAACCAGAAAATCATCAGCCTTTTCTCATAAATTTTCAATTCTGCAGAACTTAAAATTTTGTTTATATAAATTCTTCTACCGAACAATCGTCTGCACTTTAAAAGCTTTTATCTCCTGATTAGCCTCCAATTTAATTGGTACTATTTCTAATTGGTACTATTTATGATTGATACTACTTTGCTTAAAACCAAAATTTAATGATGACTCCAAAGAGCAATCCGAGTGTTGCAATTAACTCACCAATCACCAATCCAAGCATTGCCATACTCATCATCCATTTAGGTAAATGCCATTTACCCAAGACGTGAGGGACTTTAAATTGATTGGTGGTATCAGCTAAAAAGCCATGCAGTATATAGCTTAAAATCGAAAAGCTAAAAAAGAACAGATTGATGATTACAAACAGTAAATTGAGTGTATGTGGAAGTGCTGAAAAATAGGCCAATACCGCTAAAATAAGCGTCGCTGGGGCGTATAACAAACTGCTCCGATGTGCAATATCGACATAATAATGCGCACGTGCCAGTTCAGACTGCCTTATTTGTGTATATTTCCACACACCCGTGAGCATACCTACCCATAAATAAATCCCACTAAAGACTATCGCAATTTGTACTGCACTCGAAAGTTGAAGCATGTCCATTTTTAATTTACATCCATTGTTCAATTACACGCATTATTTTTATCTGTATTTCTACTGCAATAGTACTTGCTTCAAACCTGTTATGACATGACTTTAGAGTCATACTCTTTTCAGGTTTCTTTTTGGAACTTGTGTAAATTAGAGTCATCGGAACACACCCATGAAGTTTGAATCATGTCATCATCTGAAAAACTCACGATTCATTGCCAAGACGGCTATTCGCTGAGTGCGCGCTTTTATCCGCACCAGACAGAGCTCAAACAGGTTTTACCTGTGTTGATTTGTCCAGCCACAGGCATTACCAAGCAATTTTATAATAGCTATGCAACATGGTTGAGCCAACAAGGCTATGACGTTTTAGTTTTCGATTTTCGTGGTATTGGTGAGTCGCTACATAGCCCTTTAAAACAATCGACAGCAAGTATTGTGCAATGGGGGCAGCTCGATATCCCTGCGGCAATCGACGCCTTGATCAGTAAAACGCAAGCGCCTAAAGTCATATTACTCGGTCATAGTGCAGGCGGGCAATTATTAGGTATCGTTCCAAATTATGACAAAGTTGCCAAAGTGGTTGCTGTTTCTGGCTCTACAGGACATGTTAAAGAACTTAAAGGTCGCACCAAGCTTTTAGCTCCGGTGATGTTTAATGTGATCTTCCCGATTGCACGCTATACCATTGGCTATGGGCCGACCAATGCAATTGGCATGGGTGAAAATTTGCCAAAAGATGTAGCTCGTGAATGGGCTGAATTTTGTAGCAAACCTGGTTATGTCATCAATGCCTTAGGCAAAACTGTTCAGCATGATTTTCATCAAAAAGTGAGCTGCCCGATCACTGCCGTATGGAGCTCTGATGACGAAATCGCCACGGAAGCCAATGTCAAAGACTTGCTACGTTTATACCCGAATGCTTTGACTCAAATGATTGAGTTAAAACCGAAAGAAACAGGTCATAAAGCCATCGGACATATGTTGATGTTTAAATCATCACATCAAAACCTATGGCCGATCATTGAACAACAGTTACACGCTTAAGTTTTTGCCACTCAGTCAGTAATCCGGCTGAGTGGTCTTTTTATGGACTGCACAATAATTTCTACTTTTAGATTCATTCAAACTGCCTGACAGCTTACATATTCTATTTTCTATCTTTAAAATCTGCACTGAACGTCCAAGTGTACTTATTTTCATCAGCCGACTATTGCAAAAAATGATATAACTATTTTTTCTCAATTATATTCTATTTTGGCATGAGTGAAGCACGACACAACCTCGACAGAATTGATCGTTTAATATTATCCGCATTAAGAGAAGATGGACGACTCACCATAGCCCAGCTTTCTGAACGTGTTGGTCTCTCCTCTTCGCCGTGTTGGACACGCTTAAAGCGTCTAGAAAATTTAAAAATTATCGACGGCTATACAGCCAACATCAACCCAAAATCGATTGGGATCAATGAATTATTCTTTATTGAAATCACATTAGAACGTCACGACGATGAAATTTTAGATCAATTTAGTGAAACTTTAGCCAATATGCCAGAAGTAGTAGAAGCACATTTAGTCACTGGCGATTATGATTATTTGGTGAAAGTTGCAGTTAAAAATGCTGAACACTATGAGCGTTTTTTACGTAAAAATTTATATTCTATGAAAGGTATACGCCATACCCGCTCTATTTTTGCGCTACGACAATTAAAATCTGCCAGCAGTGCTGACCTCATGATGATTGAGTAATGAGCCAATATAGATCTAATCTATAAGATGACTTTAAAATTTAAGGGCAATTGAGTTCAGCACTCAATTGCCCTATTTATGTGTTCTAATCTATATAGCCATCTTTTTTCAATTTTTTATCTGTCAAATACTCACGTATGACCAATGTTGCAATAATAATGATGGCTTCTAAGATCGCTACTGTGACGGTTAGTTTGGTAAATACTTCGACACTGAGCAACTCAAACCATAATTGAGCGATGGCTAATAAACCCCATAAAACTGAAATAATAAGTGCACTAAAGACACCGTATTTCATTTTTCTCTCTCCAAAACAACTACATAAGCTTCGCGCTTCCAAAAAAGCAGCATACGACGGATATCCTTTTCCATCGTAATCACCGCCCAACCTTGCTGTGCATTTTGATTTAAAAAATTGGTGAATTTAACAGGATCAACTTTTGAAGAGCCAAGCAGCAAAGATCCCAGCATACCTTCTTGATAGATAACAACTTTATATTCTTTCATCAATATAGTTCTTTATGGTTATAGTGAAGTGAACAAATGTTCATGGCAAAGTATAGCGATCGCTTTTTCCTAAAACAACAAAGTTTTAACTGTCAATTTACTCAGCATTTTTTTCAATTTTATGCTTTAATATACACAGTATGAGATGAGCCTTATATGAGTATCACGCGAGTGATACGACTAGCCCCAACCATGGGGCTTTTTATTGTTTTGTACTTAGCTCACATTGTTGTATTTCATTGTTCAATTTTGACAAAACAAGACTGTGAATTTCACATGTTTTCACAGGGTCTTGCTCATAAGCCGAATTAAACCATGCAGCAGCTTTTTCAAAATCTCGCTGTACGCCTAGCCCACCTAAATAAAAACTTGCAACGCTAATTTTTCCGTTCAAATCATTTGCTTCCGCAGCCTTTAAAAACCACGGATAAGCCTTTTTATAATCAGGCTTTGCATCAATACCTTGATAATAAATCATACCCAAACGGGACTGATATTGAGCCAAGCCTTGTTCAGCCAACAACATCGTTGGCTTTTCAGCAAGCTGCATATTTTGCTTCGTATAGTAATAATAGTCGGCCAATTGTTCGATATCTTCTTGCTTGCCTTTATTTGCAAATTCAATTAAAAGACTTTCCAATTTTTTCTCATTCCTTGGAATGAGTTCATATTTATTCATGATCAAAAGCATACGCTTTGAATCTTCTAAATTTCTTTCAGCACCAATCTCAAACCATTTTGCAGCTTCCACATAATCTACTTTTACACCGACACCTTTGTAATATATCAATCCCAAATTTTGATTTGCAGAGCGGTGCCCTAAGGCAGAAGCACGTTTATACAACGCTATGGCTTCGGGCAGATTAATCTCCACACCTTCTAGCCCCATATGTTTCAGTACAGCCAAATCATACAGCGCCTGCTTTTCGTTATTTTGCGCTTGAACTATGGTCTTTTGGACATCAATTTCAGCTGAATAGGTTATAGAAAATGGAAGTGCTGTTAATACAAATAGCATGAACAATTTGATGTAAGGCAAATGATATTTTAAAACTTTCATTGTTTATTATTCTTGATCAATAAGATGGTGAAAAATGAAATGCTAAAACACTCTATCTAGATGCTTTAGCATTTTTTAAAGCTATATATAGTATTAACCAAAGAAGCCTATCGTTGCCTGAATGACCACAGCATTGACAATATCTACAAAGAATGCCCCAGTCAAAGGTATGATTAAAAAGGCTTTATGTGATGGCCCATAAGTATTGGTTACTGCTTGAATATTAGCAATCGCTGTCGGTGTTGCACCCAAATTTACACCACATTGCCCTGCACAAAGTACTGCTGCGTCATAGCTTTTTCCCATGATCCTAAAAGTTACAAAGTACAGATACAGTGCTAAAACGAGGGTTTGTACCAGTAAAATAATCACCAGCGGGCCTGCAAGATCTGCCAATAACCAGAGCTGCAATGACATCAGCGCCATGGATAAAAATAATGCCAAGGATGCGTTACCAAATACATCGATACAGCGATCAAACATTTCAATTTTAAAGCCAAGTTCAAGGGTGTTTCTTAAAAATACACCACACGCTAAAGCCCAAACGAAGGTAGGTAATTCAAACCACTGTCCACGAGCAAACTCTGTCATGAAATAAGCAAAGCTGATACAGATGGCAAACATCCCCATCGTTTTGACGGCATCATCTGCGGTAATTAAACGAGTTTTTTCAGGATATTCGAAAGGCGCCGTTTCAGATGCAGGCGGTGCTTCATTACGTCCTGATGTGGGTACAAGTTCTTCTGCCAACTGAAAACGGCGGATGAGGAATTTCGCCACTGGCCCGCCCATCATGCCGCCAATGACCAAGCCGAAGGTTGCACTTGCCATACCGAGTACGACTGCACCTTGTATACCATGATCTTGTTCAAAGACTGTACCCCATGCGCCTGCTGTACCGTGACCGCCAGTTAATGTGACTGAGCCTGTAATTAAGCCGATGAGCGGATCTAATCCTAAAATTTTGGCTAAACTGATACCAACGATGTTTTGCAGCATGACAAATATAATGACACAGCCTAAAAACAGCACTAACGCCTTGCCACCCTCTTTGAGTTTTCCAAGACTTGCACTCAAGCCAACAGAGGTAAAGAACATCAGCATGAATATTTGCTGAATTTTGGCATCAAAATTTACGGTGATATTAAAGTTTTTAAATAATATAAAAGTAATTACCGCTGCAACTAGACCACCTGCCACTGGTTCAGGAATGTTGTATTTTTTCAGGATAGAAATTTTATGTACAAAGAAATACCCGATAAATAAAACCAAAACCGCCACGACAATTGTCAAATAAGCATCTAGCTCATAATTCATAATTTAATCTTAAGTGCTCAATTTTATTTATCTTTTTACATAATTATTTGATTTTTTCAGCTAGAAAAATGTAAATAAGTTATTTAGCCCCTTCTTCTACTACACATTTCTGAAGCCTAATAAATGAAATAAATAAAAATGCTCAGCGTATGTGATGTGCTGAGCATTTGCTGTTTATGACTGAAAAGCAGGAATTTTGAGAGATTATTTGATATCGAATACCCAGTTATGCGCCTCTTTATCACTGGTGGTTTCACAGACATAGTAATCTTGATCCCAAGCATCTTGGTTAAAGATTTCTTTTTTGTGGTAAGTCATCTGTTTGCCATTTTCGACACAGACAAAGCTTTCGCCTTGGTCTTTGACTTGGGTTCCGTTGAGGAAGCCACCAATACAGAGGAATCGGGATTGTTTGGGCACTGATCTATGCTACTGTAAAATAATATTAGTTGTGATTAAACGTTGTATTCTTAGAACTGTAAATAACATTTATAAATAAAAGCCTCCAATTAAGAGGCGATTATTTCTATTTTTGACAGTTATTCAAACTATTTTCTATATAGCTTTTTTCTAATTGTCCTTGTTTAAAGGATTTTAATAACCGTTCCAACCTCACTCTATTCCCAGGATAAGAGCAATACAATTTTTGCACATCATTTATTTTACTCAAAGAAGTAAGTTTACTTAAAGAATCTACGGCACCTTGCTCAACCCTAGCCCAATTTACATTTAGTTTTTTCAAATCATACTTATTGTTATGTACTGTATATAGAATATGATAATAATGAAAATCTTTTTCTGCAGGATTCATTTCCTGTATATCATTAATAATCATTTGAATAGCATCATAATTTTCTCCAAACCACTTTGGCTCAAAACTCTCCATAAATGTATTATAAATAACTCGCTGTTTTGGATATTTTACAATTCCATCTTGATAAGCTTTTAAGTAGTTTTCTTCAGCCCCCAGATCACGTAGGGTCATTAACAGTATGTAGTAATAAAAAGGATCTTTAGATGCAACATCATAATTTTCTAATAAAAAATTTAAATTTTTAATTGATTGATCACCAAAATATTGCATATTTTTTTTCGATACTTGTGAAGTATAACTTCCCCCTCTAATGCTCCAAGCATGTTTTCTAACCCAAAGCGTATAGTAAATATAACCTAATGGTGACTCTGGTTCAGCCTTAATCCATTTCTGTGCGATTGCTATATTTTCTTTATAATAATTTGGAGAAGTTACTCGATGTTTATTTACAATCCCAAGAAAAGAATCTAAATAACTAGTATGTTTAAACTTACCATCAAAATTATATTCTTCACTATTTAAAAGCTGTTGTGCTTTGTTTGAAATATCTTTGAACTTTTTCTCTCTAATCAAATTTTCCACTTCAGACTGAATGTCATATCCTGTGGGATATATACTTTCATCAACCAATTTTATGTTTGCTAACTTCGTATACGACACTTCTGCAAAAATTTGTGTAGAACAAAATGTTAATAATATAAAAGATAAATTCTTTAGTTTCATAAGGCCAATTTCTAAATTACAGTTTTATTATTAGTAAGATTCTATTAAATAAAGAAAATCCCACATGACGTGGGATTTTCTTATTAACTACTTAATCAATTAAGACAATTGAGCAGCAGCAATTTTCTTAGTATCAACGTCTTTAGCAGCGTCAGTATAGTCGCCCATTTTGTCGAAGCTTAAGTATTGGTAGATGTCTGCAGACATGCTATCAATTTGAGCTGCGTATTCTTGGTACTCAGCTGGAGTTGGTAATTTACCAAGTACAGCAGCAACAGAAGCAAGCTCAGCAGAAGCTAAGTAAACGTTCGCACCTTGACCTAGACGGTTCGGGAAGTTACGAGTAGAAGTCGATACACAAGTAGTGTTCGGAGCTACACGTGCTTGGTTACCCATACATAATGAACAACCTGGCATTTCTGTACGAGCGCCAGCTTTACCATAGATGTTATAGAAACCTTCTTCCATCAATTGACGTTCGTCCATACGAGTTGGAGGAGCCAACCATAAACGAGTAGATAAAGAACCACCAGGAACTTTGTCTAGAAGTTTACCAGCCGCACGGAAGTGACCAATGTTAGTCATACATGAACCAACGAATACTTCGTCAATTTTTGTACCAGCAACGTCAGAAAGCAATTTAGCGTCATCTGGGTCGTTCGGGCAGCAAAGAACTGGTTCAGTAATTGTAGAAAGGTCAATTTCATACACTTTAGTGTATTCAGCATCTGGATCTGCTTTGATTAGGCTTGGGTTCGCTAACCATTTCTCCATGTTTTCTACACGGCGCGCCATTGTACGAGCATCGCCATAACCTTCAGAAATCATCCATTTCAACATAGTAATGTTTGATTTAAGGTATTCAGCAACTTTCTCTTCAGAAAGCGTGATAGAACAGCCTGCAGCAGAACGTTCAGCAGATGCGTCAGAAAGTTCGAACGCTTGCTCAACAGTAAGGTCAGTTTCCATTTCTGTAAGGTCGATCTCAAGGATACGGCCAGAGAAGATGTTCTTCTTACCTTTTTTCTCTACAGTTAAGTCGCCTTCTTGGATCGCTACGTAAGGAATTGCATGTACTAGGTCACGTAGAGTGATACCAGGTTGCATTTTACCTTTGAACTTAACAAGAACAGATTCAGGCATATCTAGTGGCATAACACCAGTCGCTGCAGCGAACGCTACAAGACCAGAACCCGCTGGGAACGAAATACCGATTGGGAAACGAGTATGCGAGTCACCACCAGTACCTACTGTATCTGGAAGAAGCATACGGTTTAACCAAGAGTGGATAATACCATCACCTGGACGTAGAGAAACACCACCACGGTTCATGATGAAATCAGGAAGCGTGTGCTGCATTTGAACGTCAACTGGTTTTGGATACGCAGCTGTATGACAGAAAGATTGCATAACTAGGTCAGCAGAGAAGCCTAGGCAAGCAAGATCTTTAAGTTCGTCACGAGTCATTGGACCTGTTGTATCTTGAGAACCAACAGTAGTCATCTTAGGTTCACAGTAAGTACCTGGAAGTACACCTTGACCTTCAGGAAGACCACAAGCGCGACCAACCATTTTTTGAGCTTGAGTGAAGCCTTTACCAGTAGCTGCAGGTTGAACTGGAGTACGGAATAAAGTTGAAGGTGCAAGACCAAGAGCTTCACGAGCTTTAGTTGTTAAACCACGACCAACGATAAGGTTGATACGGCCACCAGCACGTACTTCATCTAAAAGAACTGGAGTTTTAAGTTCAGATTCAGCGATTTGAACGCCGTCTTTGAACGCAGTTACTTTAGCAGCAGCGTGGTCGATTTTAAGCGTGATTTCGTCGCCCATGTTCATGTTTTGAACATCGATTTCTACTGGCAATGCACCAGCATCTTCCATTGTGTTGAAGAAAATCGGAGCGATTTTAGAACCTAAGCAATAACCACCGTCTTTTTTGTTCGGGATGTGAGCAATTTCGTCACCAAAGAACCAAAGTACAGAGTTAGTTGCTGACTTACGAGAAGAACCAGTACCAACAACGTCACCTACGTAAGCAACTTGGTTGCCTTTCGCGATAAGCTCTTTGATTTGGCTAAGTGGACCAACTTCGCCAGGAACTTCTGGATTGATACCGTCACGTACGTTTTTAAGCATTGCGTTAGCATGTAACGGAATGTCTGGACGGCTCCACGCGTCTTGTGCAGGTGACAAGTCGTCAGTGTTAGTTTCGCCAGTTACTTTGAAAACTGTAAGTTTGATTTCTTCAGGAACGTCTTTACGGCTAGTGAACCATTCAGCATCTGCCCAAGATTGCATAACTGCTTGTGCATTCGCATTGCCCGCTTTTGCTTTATCAGCAACGTCGTGGAAGGCATCAAATACAAGAAGAGTTTTCTTAAGTGCGTCAGCAGCTAATTCACCAAGCTCTGCATCATCAAGAAGTGCAACTAAAGGAGCAACGTTATAACCACCAAGCATAGTACCTAGTAGGTAAACCGCACGTTCTTTAGTTACTAGTGGAGAAGTCGCTTCACCTTTTGCCAAAGCAGCTAAGAAAGCAGCTTTAACGTATGCAGCTTGGTCAACACCCGCTGGAACACGGTTTTCTAGTAAATCAACTAAAAATGCTTCTTCGCCAGCTGGTGGGTTTTTTAATAATTCAACTAATGCAGCTGTTTGAGCATCGTCAAGTGGCTTCGGTGGGACTCCGAGTGCGGCACGTTCTTCAACGTGTTGGCGGTAAGCTTCTAGCACGGTGTTATTCCTCTTTTTTAAAAAATTATTTACGCATTCCTGCTTTAAATAAAGCTACGCAAATAATATGGACTGCTAAATTTTACTAAAATTCCAGTTAAAAGTTAATGCACTACAAGTGTTTCTTCGTGATGCCCGTTATTTTATAAATAAATGATCCTCATATCGTTTATACATTAAGCAAAATCAATACTTAGAACACGCTTTTCTTGCGCATATTAACTTTTGACTAAAATTAACCATCAAAAAAAGGCAACTAAATGTTGCCTGTTTTTATCAGCATTGGATATTCCACCTTAGTGTACAGTGGTTGCAGTGATATATTGCTGAAGTTCTGCTCGATCGCCTGTAAATCTGAGGCACCATTCGTCCTGACATGTGGTTTGATGTTGATTACTTGCAAAGCTGATATCGACCAAATAGCGTTGATAAAATTCATCTACTTTTTGGCGTAATGTGACTTTATCTCCAATGCTGAGCACGTAGTTCCCACCACCGATAATTGCTACGCCTTGTTCATCTTCTAGGAGTAGATCTGAGTGATGCATATAACCTATAACGTCCATATTCTGCTCCTCTACTGTTTTTTATTCTCCATTTCATTATTCATTAAAAAGATTTGCTTTTCTATATTTATGATTTAGCAAGTTGTCACAATTTGTATTCCACTCTGCTTAGGCTATTTTAAAATCTTTAAGCATCTCATATTCAAAGTAACCCGAAGATAAATATGCATTCGCAAAATAAGCATGAACTCCATCATATGGCTAAACAACGGATAGTTACCCCGTTGTAACTACTCACTGCTGAATAGAGCCTTTAGGTTTTGCTTTACGCGCTTTCTCGCATAAAAAACCGTTCCTTAGAACGGTTTATAATCTGGCATTTCGGTATGCGGTGTTGCGATACATTTTTCAGTAAACTCAGCACGAATTTTTTCACGTGCTTTTTCAACATCAGTATTAATCTCAGCTTGCGGCAAGGCATAAACTTCATCAATGATGTTCAGGATAAATCCTTTGGTGGTTTCATCCTCAATTTTGTTGGCATGCTCAACTGCTTTGTCTTTTTCAATTGCATTTTGACGATCTAACATAATCGTACGTGCAGCATTACCTACACTGCGGCAGTAACCCTGCCACTGCTCTTCAGGGGTTAATGGTTTTTTTTCAGCACAGCCGACCAAAGCCACCATAACGGATAAAGCAAATAACTTTTTCATGAACTTCTCCTTACGAGGGGCAATATAAAAGATCGTAATGGATTTGTCATTTAAATTAGTCGTAGCCGAACAAACAAAAAAAGCCCTTTCGGGCCTTTTTTATGCGTTTGAATTAACCACAAGTTGCTTGAATAATCTTTTTATTGATTGGATTTACAGTGACGGTGACGCGCTCTACACGATAATCCATTGTTACTGGCTGCCCAGGTTTTACTAAACGGACAATTTGAGCTTGGCTAATCGCCTTGATCTGATCTTCAGTCAATTTTGCTTGACCAATCAGCGTCTTAGCCTTATCAGCTACACATTCAGTTTGGCTACTACGGAATAATGCCCACTCTTCAACCACTTGTCCGTTTGGCAGATGGCAATACCCGACCTGAGCATTTGCTTCATCACGAATTTCAAGCTTACCTTTTTGTTCTACACAATACTGGCTGGCTGGATTTGCCATACCAATTTTTTCTGATGTAGTTTCAGTTTGCTGTGTTGTGCTACAACCCGCCATAAATGCTGTCAGTGCAGCTAAAATCCATATATTTTTCATCAAGTCTATTTCTGAATATAAAAATTTAACTTACCAAGTTTGTGCCAAATAAACGAGTTGTTTATTGAAATTTTTAGTTGTCATTCCACTTTCTTTAATTAGGCAGCAATGTGCCCTATGTTCAAAATACAGAACGTCATTTTCTTTGAACTGATGATGATTTTTGCAATATTTAAAACGACTAAACTTGTCGCAGCTTTGATTTTAAAGGTTTTATAAATTTGAAAAATGACCTGCTCAACGCGTATGCTAAAAAAGTACTTTTCTTCAAACACGCCACGTTGCGTAGGAGCAAAATATGTCAAAAAAACTGCCGATTTATTTTTCGGACGAAGCTTGGTCGTCTTTGCAACAGCTCATGGGCGCAGATGGCAAACCCAGTCCCACCATCAATGCCCTGCTTGAAAGGCAATCTCAAGAACTATCTATGGATCCATTTTTGGATTCTTCGCTCAATGTTCAGCCTGTTCAGAAAAATACCCGTATTGAACTTCCCGTTGCCTTGGAACGTATTCCTGCTGGCCCAGCTTTCGCCAATAAAGATGTTTTTGAAAAAGCCTTAGACCTAAATGATTATTTGGTAATTAACCCGCTCGCTACATTTATTGCGCATGTCGATAGCGAGTCTTTACTCAACGCCGGCTTTGAAATTAATGATACTTTTTTAGTCGATCGTAGCTTAGAAGCCAAACATGGCGATATCGTGGTTGCACTGATTGATAATCGTGAAATCACCTTAAAGCGATTGATGATCACCGCAAAAATGTCAAAAGAAGAAATTGCCGACATTTTTGGTGACCCCAATAAAGTCTTACCCAAAATTTGGCTAAAAGCAGAAAATCCAGCCTATGCGCATATTATCCCTTCAGATAGCGAATCTATCGTTGTTCAGGGTGTCGTGACCTTTAATTTAAAGCAATTTTATAAGCGCTCATCACACACCTAAACACAAGAATTCACAATGAAAGCTGCAAATAAAATATTTGCGTTAGTTGACCTTAACAACTGCTACGTCAGTTGTGAGCGTGTCTTTAACCCAAAGCTCAATAATGTCCCTGTCGTCGTGCTGTCCAATAACGATGGCTGTGTTGTATCCCGAAGTCAGGAAGCCAAAGACCTCGGGATTAAAATGGCTGTGCCAGTCTATCAAATTCAGGATTTAATCCAACAGCATCATGTTCAGGTGTTGTCGAGTAACTATGCTCTCTACACCGAAATGTCGAATCGATTTATGAATATTTTAGGCCTGTATGTCGGCCCCGAAGACCGTGAAGTTTACTCGATCGATGAGTGTTTTTTAGATTTCACTGCCTATCAAGAACTGTTTGATTTGAGCCTATATGCCAAAGAAATACGAGATACGATCCTAAAATGGCTAGGTTTAACCTGCTGTGTCGGGATTGGTCGCTCTAAAACGGAAGCCAAAATGGCCAACCATTTTGCCAAAAAAATGCTTATTTGAACGGTGTGTGCAATTTAGTTGAAATGGACCCTTGTTCCTCAGAACAACTCCTTGCGCAGACACCAGTCAATGAAGTTTGGGGCGTCGGTCGCAATCATACAAAAGCCCTGAATCAGCTTGGCATTCATTATGTTTTAGATCTGATCAATGCACAGCCTAAAGATATTCGAAAAAAATTTAGTGTGGTGATGGAAAAAACCGTCTTGGAACTGCAAGGTCTATCTTGTCTGTCTATTGAAGAAGAAGCACCGAGCAAACAGCAAATTATCAGTAGTCGTTCCTATGGTCAGCCAGTCTACGAACTGGAAGATATTAAGGCCTCTATTCGTGTATATATCGCGCGAGCCGTCACACGTTTAAGAGCAGATCATTCTCTATGTCGTATGGTGGGAGTTTTTATTCAAACGAGTCGCTTTAATTCTGCTGAAAAATACGCACCTTATCTGGCCATTACACTGAATGAGCATACCGATGACTTAATTAGTATCACCCAAGCAGCAACGCGTGCCGCCGAAAAAATCTTTAGAGCGGGATTTAAATATAAAAAAGCCGGTGTAGTGTTATTAGAAATCATTCCAAAACAAAATTTTACCCCAGATTTGTTTTGCGATATGGCGTTAAGACAAAGCCGTTTGAAACTGTCCGACACCATCGACGATATTCAAAAAAAATTTGGGCATCATTTTGTCTCGATCGGCTTAGCGCAGGACGATGCTGCAACATGGCGGATGAAGAAAAATCTGTGTTCCCCCGCTTATCTGAGTAATTGGAACGAACTGCTCCGTGTGAAATAAAACGTTTGATTGAAACGCTACGCTGTAGTGGCGCTGTTAATGTCTGCTGTGTTAACCGAAATGATCATTTGCAATTGCTGAATATTTATTTAGTATTTAAATGAATATTCATTTGTATATTCTCCTATTTTAAATTATGTCTGATGTTCAATTAACGCTGAGCGAATACCTATCTGCGGTCAAAGAAGTCATTCAATTGGCTTTTGATGATGCCGTGTGGGTCAAAGCCGAGATTCGAAATTTAAACATCAAAGGTGGACATTACTATTTAGAATTGGCTGAAAAAGAACAAGAAAGTGATAGAGTCATTGCCAGTTGTAAGGCCACAATTTGGAAATTTACTGCAAATAAAGTTGTCGGAAAATTTGAACGTGAAAGCGGCATTGAGCTCAGTCGTGACTTAAATGTCTTGGTTAAAGTGCGTGCCAAATTTGACCCGCAGTATGGTTTTTCGGTCAATATCGAAGAAATTGATTCGAGTTTTACTTTGGGTGATCTGGCTCGACGTTATCAACAAATTTTAGAGAAACTCACCAGCGAAGGTCTGATTCATAAAAATCGAAACTTGCCTACGCCATTTGATATTCAGCATGTCTTGGTTATCGCACCTGAAAATGCAGCAGGCTTAGGTGACTTTAAAAAAGATGCAGATGCGTTACAACATGCTGGCTTGTGTGAATTTGTCTATCATGCTGCAACCTTTCAAGGAAATACCGCAGCACAAAGTATCCGAGATGCTTTAGCACTGGGTTTAAGACAATGGGCCAATGACTTTCAAACTGCGCCAGATTTGATCGTGATTATTCGTGGTGGCGGTGCTGTTAACGATCTTGCTTATCTGAATGATTATGATTTGGCTGCACTTTTATCTAAGCGTAGCGTGCCAATTTGGGTCGGTATCGGCCATGAAAAAGACCGCACGATCTTAGATGAAGTTGCACATCGCTCTTTCGACACCCCGAGTAAAGTGATTGGGGGGATTCGTAATCATATAGTTGAGCGAACACAAGAAGTTTTAGAGGCCTTACAAAGCATTCAACTGCGCTCTCAACATCAAATTGCTCTGTATCAAAGTCAAAATGATCAGTTGCTACAGGTCATAAAGACCTTGGCACAGAGTCAAATCAATGACTCAACTCGGCTCTTACAGCAATACCAAGATAACACTGCTTATTTTGCTCAGTTACAACTTAAAACAGCTGCACAGAATATTGAAATACTCATGCGTGAGACTTTGTTGCAAAACCCTGCACATGTGCTCTCCAAAGGTTATGCCATCGTGCGGCAGCAAGGTCACGCCATTCGCGCAACGAAAAATCTTCAGCCTTCAACGCATTCACCGATTGAAATTGAAATGCAAGACGGCATCATCACGGCTGACATTCAACATATACAGGTAAAAAATCATGACGACTGATACTCTAAGTTTTAAAGAAGGCTATGAAGTTTTAAAACGTAATGCTGAATTACTCGAATCTCAGCAAGAACCCGACATTGATAATCTTATGAAAATCGTTGAAGAGTCGATGCAAGCCTATAAAGCCTGCAAGACTCGTGTTGAAGCAGTACAACAGGCACTGAATGATACGTTTAAAGATTGATTTCTCAGCTCATCATTTGCAAAAAAACGCAGCCTAAGCTGCGTTTTTTTGCTCAAATTTTGCTTCACTTAGAAGCGCCAATTATAGAACAAGTCGATTGCTCGTTCTAAAGACTGACTCGCTTCCAAGTACAAACGTTGATTCATTTGATAACGTAAGGTCAGTTTATTCACTGGTGTAAATACCCCGACACCATAACGAATGAATAAGTCAGGTGTGATATAACCCGTCACAGAAACCTGAGTATCATCTCCTGTTCCTTGAGCATCTAATGCCAAACCACTCAGACCAAATGTACGACCAATTTGATTGGTCAATGCACGTGTACCACCCAAGCCCATACTAATACCGGCTGCAGCAATCGTGTTGTTCACATCAGAACGGAAACCTTCCGCCTGACTTAAACCTGAACTTCCTTCATTGATACGACCTGTAATTAAGGCATTTAAGGCTTCTTGTTCAGATAGACCTGCATCGTTATACACCTGAATTGCAGGGCTTGATGCTGTACCTGTCACACGAACACCAACAGTACTGCCTTGCACGGCTTTATTGGCATCAATATCTAAAGTAGGGTTCGCCAATGGTCCATTAAAACGGGCAATCGCACGGTTCAAGTCCAGACTTTGACCATAAGCTTCGATTTTCACACGCTGAGAAACACCGATTGCACCATTGGCACGCATTGCTGTTTCTAATCCACGTTGTGTCAAATTCAAACGACCAATCAACGGAATTCGGCTATCAAAACCTTGGAAAATCACTTGATTACCAATATTCACCTGTACGTCAGCGCGAATATCCCAAGGACGTGCCGATTTTAAGATTTCAAGTTGATTATCACCTTCATGTACCACACGTACATCTGAAGATACCCCAACCACTGTTGCAGACGATTCTGGCATCGAAATTAATGCGCGCGGCACATCAATTTTACCTTTTAGGGTTAATTTCTTACTGAAAGGCAGCACATCTAAAGATAAATCAGGCGTTACAACAGCGGTGATCAATGGTGCTTGACGGACCAACATTTCATTACCCGTTAAATTCAACTGGATACGTGGATCATTTTTCCAGTCAATATTTCCGGTTAATTTGCCCACACCACGACCACTATTAAATGCACCATCAATCGTCGCGTAGTTTTGACGCACAGCAGAATACAACTGAATATTGGTCAAGTTTACAGGCAATGAAATCATGCTAATCGAGCCATTTTTCACTCGAATCTCACCATCCATTAAAGGCTGAGACAATGTTCCGCTAATTTTTGCCGCATAAGACAACGTACCGCCCATTGAACGGACATCTTGTATAAATGGTTTTAAGATTTTCAATTGAACTTGGTTAAAGGCCACTTCACCACGGATCGGTTTGTTGGCTTTATACGGGTCAATAATAATATTGGCATAACCTGTACCAATATCTGGAGCTTTGGTATCAAGTCGAATTTGTAGCCCTTCAGCGACACTTTTCGCAATCAAACCTACTTCATCATATTTTAAAGTAGATGCTAAATACTGTGGGTCTTCCGCTGCTAAACCCAGTAAACCATCACGAGTCACTAAACGTGCATCAATTTTAGGTTTTGCACCTTTCGCCCAAGACGCTTTCGCATAACCATTCACTTTACCCGTAATCGCCAGGCCTTCAGGCATAAATGCTGCAAAATCATTTAAGTCTAGGTTCTTTGTCACAAAAGATACATTGCCGCGGTTTTTATTCACACGAATCGGCTGATCAAAACATAATTCACTTTGCTGACTCATCCAACAATGTGCGCCAACAAATAAGTCAGACTGTGCAGTGTTGTAAATAATCGATGCATTTTGACGCTGCACAAGACGTGTACGCAAGGAGTCAAAATCGCCTTTTTGAATCTGACCAAGCCACTTATTTTGTGCGTTAAAACCACCAGCTAACTGCACATAAAATTTTGATAATTTATTTTCAGCACTGACTTTTAATAAATGCGCATTACGTGTTCCTGCTAGTGAAATTTGACCTTTCACAATCTCACGGTTGTTACTGCGTAAATTATCCATCGTTGCCGTTAATAAACTTGGTGAAGTCGCAGAAGTTGGCAACTCGCCTTGCACCCGTATTTTTTTCACACTGAATAAATTATTAAAAGCAAAATCATCTATTGCGATATTGGCAGATGCTTGCAGTCGTGGCTGTGCTTGAACATTTAAGTAGCCATAAGCACGTCCACGTAGGCCTGCATAAATTTCATATAACGCTGGTGCATTAATTTTCAATTGTAAATTTTGTGCATTACCAGTGGCTTGAATTTGGTTATTGGCATAAGCCAACAGCAAATTATTCGCTTCAAACTGTTTTGGCATAAAACCGGATTGATTTGAATTAATCACCATCGCCAAGTTACCTTGACCACGGACAGGTTTGTTATTGATCATACCTGCCAAATTCAGGCGTTCAATTTGAATACGTTTTAGCGCATCTGACCACACACCACTGGTTTTTAAATTTCCAGATAATTCACCCCGTACATTTGAGGCAAAGTAATGCGGCTTAAAATGCACCAGTGATGCATTGATATCCCAACCAATGGCTTTTTGTAGTAAAACTTGTCCATTAGCAGAAATTTTACCTGCCACGCCATCATGACGCAGCTCGGCTATTTTAATTAATTCAGGTGTACCCGATACTTTGAAAATCAAACTGCCTTTACTTGCAGCAACTTGGCTTGCATTAAGGCCACCATCATAATTCACAGCAAAAGCTTTAAAGCCTCCACCTTGTTTCTCATCATGGAAAGTCAGCGCAGCAGTAGATTGACCTGTTAAATGAACTGTTTCATTTTGCTGTGCTAGTCGGCCTAACAAATCAATATTATTCAGCTGAATAATCTGTTGATTTGGTTTTGCATAACCATTGGCTTTTAATGACCCTGTAATTTGATCGACAGGCGCAGCAGCTACGATGGTTTGCGGATTGAACTGCTGTGCTTGTACATTGGCTTGCCATTTCAGCATACGTTTTTGATCAGGTAATTCTACAACTGCGTTACCTTTGAGCTGACCTTTGTCGGCCACATAACTAAAGGCAGGGACATTGAGATTGTTATTTTTCAGATTGAGTTTGGCTTGATATTGTCCAGCAGGCAGAGCACCTTTTTCATGTCGTGACACGGTGGTCGCCACATTAATGTTTTGCTGACCTTCTGTAAGCGCCAATTGCACATTGCCCGAATCACTACTCAACCATCCAACATATGGCACTGCACGGTCTATATTTTTCCAAGACACATCCATCAGCATCGGCTGAGCTTTATTATTTTTAGCAGGCGCTTGATCGAGTTTTAAATTCCAAGTTTCATATTGATCAAAATCCACCAACGCCGTCAGGTGCATGCCTTTTTCAAGGGTGCCTTTAGACGCAATCTTACTGTTTAAATTTACAGGTAGAAAATCTTGAACCACCTGCGGAATCAACTTATGTTTTGGATTAATTTTATCTAAACGACCGCTTACATCCCAAGTAACCTGATCTTTCCAACTCACCACGCCGCCCAAATTGACAGCGCCGCTCATCACTTGACCATTTAGGTTAGTAATATCAAGTTGGTTGACCAAGTCCGTACTCATGAGCGCAGTATATTTACCCTCAGGAATATTGGCCCCGCTCAGGTCCGTATCTAAATCTAAATTGAGACGCTGAATATCCCCATTGAATTTTGCCAGACCATTTTTAGCAAAGAGCTTTTGCTCAGTCAGTAACGGTAAATGATAGTTTTTAAATTTGAGCGCACCAAACATCGGGACATGTGGACGCATCGGATGGACCACAGCCCAACCAGTTAAAAGATCTGGGGTATGGGTTGCCACACCAGCTTGAATCGTATCAAGAGATCCTTTAGCCACCACTTGAATATCATGAATGTTCAAGCTTTCACGTAGTGAAGGTAAATTGACAATACCCACAGCATTTAGCGGATACTTGCCTTCAAATTTCATATTCCCAGACGCTTGGCGCACAGATAAATAGCCCATATCCATACGGGTATCTTCAAATTTTAATTCCGTCCCAGACCAAAGCGCTTCATTTAATTCAATATCATAAAAATCCACACCTGAACTATGCGTTTTAATCAGCATATGATCTAGATCTGCATGATCGACACGAAGGACGAAAGGAAGACGGATTTCACTAAATGCAAAAGGTTTATCGCTAGGTGGGGTCTTGGTAATAATTTGCAGATTTTTAACATCTGCTTTATTTAAATGAATTTCTTTATTAATAATGGCGCGCCAACCGAGTGTAATATCGGCACGGTCAATTTTTACATCGACAGGTTTTAGCGTAACGAGGACATTTCGTAAAATAATGCCGCGCCACAGGTTACCACCTTCATATTCATAGTGAATGATTTGCTGACGTTCCAGAACACGGTCAAGTAAAAACTTACTGCCTTTGTCTGTAGAGAACATGACTGCTAATGCAGCCACCAAAAAGATAAGCACGAACACGAAGGTCAAAATGACACTTCGAAGAATACGACGCTTCTTCGGCAGTTGCTCTACCGGCGTTTCGTTTTCTGGTTCTTGCTGTTCTTGTTCAGTCATAAAAAACACATCACCTAAAAATTATAATTGTGAACCAATAAAGAAATGTAAACGAATTGGTTTGCTGTCGTCAGAAAGTCCGGTAGCGACATCTAAACGAATTGGGCCAATTGGAGAAGCCCAACGTATCCCCACACCGGCGCTATATGCAGTCGGTGTATTGAAGTCTTTATCGTACGCATTACCAAAGTCACTAAAGACCGCAGCACGCCAGCCTTCTTTAAATTGGTAGTTATATTCTAATGAACCCGTTGCCAAGACTTGACCACCAATTTTATAGCCATTTTCTTCGGCAGCTAAACTCTTATAGTCAAAGCCGCGAATGGTTTGGTCACCACCGGTAAAGTAGCGTAAGTTATAAGGAACTTTATCAAAGTTCTCTGTCAGAATATAACCTAAATCACTGCGCCCAACGACTTGGTGATTATCATTTTCACCCAATGAATAAATAAAGCGCCAGCCCGCATTCAAGATCGCCATATCAGCATCTGAAAGTAAGCTTTCACTTCCGACTTCAACTTTATAGGTTTGCTTGATCCCTTTACTCGGATTCACACGTTTATCAGAGTCGGTTCGAGAAATTTCATAGCCAAACATCAAGGACTGTTGTTCATTGTTGGTATTCACCAAGAATGCATCTGGAATGTCATCACTAGGACTTAGGCCGTCATCGGTAATACGGTCCAAACGGTAACGTAAACCAAAGGTATGCTGCCAACTACCACGTGGGTTTTTAATAATCCGGTCAACCCCAGCTACAGCAGATTCAATCGAAAGATTGACGCCTTGACCGACATCATCACGTTCTTCACGCTCATAACCACCGACCAAGCTGACATAGTCATTTAATGGATGGTTATATGGAATGTTATAGCGACCATCAATCGATTGACGGATTTTGGATACTTCCATGTTGGCGTCAAAAGAATGACCACGTTTGTTTACAATGGCACGACGATACTGGCCACGAACACGTGTACCGGTGTCGGTACCAAAACCAGCACCAATTTCTGCACTATTCAACTTATCTGCATTTAGTGTCACGATCACAGGGACTTTTTTATCTTCACGTGCTTGCGCTTTTAAACGTTCTTGTTCTGCTTGTTTGGCATCTTGCGTATCTTGCAAACTGCGTAATTTAGATGATTGCTCTGCATCATTCACCCCCGCAAATTGGTCTTCATCAACCACTTTTTGCGTGACTTCCTTATTCGACATCACTTCCGTTTTGTCTTTCACTACTTGTGAACTTTCAGACAACTGATTTTGATCGACCAAGGTCTGAATATCTGGTGGTAATTCAAGCGGTTTTTCAATCGGGTCTGGTCGAATCGCATCAACTAAGGTGTAGTTAAAATAGCGAGAGTTGGTCAGGTTATTGGCTAAACCATTTACACGCCAGAAAGTATAATCAGCACCATCTTTCCACGTCACTAAGCTTTCTAAAATATCGCGATCCAATGGAAACTCTGCATTAGGATCACTCATTCGAAATTCGACTTCGCCAAGCTTATAACGCTCACCCGTTTCAAATCGCAAATTGATATCGGCTGTATTTTGTGGTTGAGCCACTCTTACATCGTGCAAACGCCAGTACGAGTCGAAATAACCGTTATTAGTTGCTGCATCATTAATTCGGCCTTTCGTCGTTTCGTATTCACCATGATTAAGAATGTCACCTTCTTCCTGATCTGGTAAAACACCAATCACCTGAAACTGAGCTTGATTTGCTCCAGCCCCTGAAAATTCAATATTTTGCTTTTGAATTTGCACAGGCGTATTTGGTGTAACCAATACACGAACTTTACTATCAGACACTTTTTCAAATTTGAATTCTGACTGATAAAAACCTACAGCTTGTGCAGCTTGATTGGACAAGCTGCGTAATTGAGGCAAAGCCGATGGAAAATCGCTAAAAGACTCTTGAGTAAAACTTGAAAGCTTGCCTTTAATATTGGCTTTGAGATCTTCCAGCGCCGCACCGTAAGCCTTACTCGAAGTCTGACTGGTATTATGTGCTGAGGTAATTTCAACATCCGCACTAATTCGTGGCACTTTTGCCGTATTCATCTGACGTGGCGGACGCACTTTATATAATAAGCGCTTGAAAATACCCGGCTCTGCATCATCTTCCACAGTTGGATTATTCAGCTCTTGCAGCGTACTCGCATTTTCATTTTGTGTTGCAATAATTTCATTATCAGAGCGAATTTCACTCATGAGCTGATCAATATTGACTGGCGCTTGGTTAATTTCCGTTAACTCTTTTTGGGTAATATCCGCTACAGCAACTTCTGTTTGCTGTGTCGCACGGTACTCCTGCGCCTGACGTTTGGCTTCTTCAGCAACTTGGAAGATTTCATTCGCCATGTTTTGATCAACAGGTGTCACGGGTAAGTTTTCTAAATCTTCGAACTCAATGGGTTTAAATTCTTGTAGTTGTGCTCCTGCTTGCTGCTGTTCTTGCAGCATTTTCATGCTATCAACAGATTTTTCCGGCTCATTTATATTTTCAATTTTTTCAATTGCTTCAGGCGTCGACAGCCCTTGCTTTACAGCCTCATCCTTGATTTCAGCAACAATCTCTGCTTTTGTATCTGCAGAGGTTGGAACAGTTTCCGCGGGAGTTTGGGCGAAACTATGCTGAGCACACAAGGTCAAAAAGATGCTCATATATAGACTTTTATTGCTATGATGCTGTCGTATGCAGTGAGCCATACTGTGATGAAGCATTGTTTTTTTAAACTTGATTTTTGCAGGCATAGCAAACTCTAACAAATTTCATTATGTAATGGACTTAGTCAATCAGATGTAGAGCTAAAGATCTTATATCTATTGGTTTTTCGCCATCCCCAAACTCAAAAACATATTACATGATTTTTTTAGAGATTTTACCAATCACTCACATTTCTTAATAAAACTTAATGTAGCAAGACGCTTATGAATAACAACGAACATCTGCTAGGTACACGCCGTTTCCTGCCTATGTTTTTGACCCAATTTTTTGGGGCGCTCAATGACAATGTCTACAAACAGGCTTTATTGTTGGTCATCACCTATGGATTAATCCAACAACAGGCATTACCCATCAGCACGCTAAACAATCTAGCTGCATTATTGTTTATTTTACCCTACTTTATTTTTTCAGCGACAGCGGGACAGATCGCAGATAAGTTTGAACGTTCACAACTTGTCCGTGGCATCAAAATTTTAGAAATTATCATCATGATCATCGGCAGCATTGGCTTTCTGACCGGTCATTTATGGTTGTTATTGTTGGCTCTATTTTTGATGGGAACCCATTCGACATTTTTTGGTCCAATCAAATATGCGATTTTGCCTGAAATTTTAAAACCCAATGAGCTAATGTCAGGCAATGCGCTGTTCCAATCTGCAACATCCATGGCGATTTTATTCGGGATGATTTTGGGTGGTGCTGTGATTGCTTCATCACAAGGCAATTTATTGTGGATCAGCCTGACCGTAATGACCATCGCCATTTTAGGTTATATCACCAGTCGTTTTATTCTTAAGCAAAATGTCACTACACCAGATTTAAAAATCGATTGGAATTTTTTCCGAACTAGTTACCAAACCATCAAATACGCTAAAAGCTTGCCTTTAGTCTTCACAATTTTACTCGGTAATTCATGGTATTGGTTTTATGGTGCAACCTACCTCACCCAAATTCCACAAATGACTCAGCAAAATCTACATGCCTCTGAAAATGTCGTTAGCTTGCTATTGACCTTTTTCTCTGTCGGTGTGGGCGTAGGTTCATTGCTTTGTCGTAAATTGGGCGGCACTCAAGTCAATATTAAGATGGTTCCCATCGGTGCTGTCGGTTTAACGGTATTTGCACTGTATTTAGCGTTTAGTTTGACCCTCGTCCCGACTCAAACTGGCCCACTTATTACCCTTTCAGAAGTATTTCACCAAGGGTGGAGCTATTACCATGTAATGATCGCAGTGACTTTATTGGGGATTAGCGGTGGTTTTTACATTGTTCCACTATATGCCATGATGCAAGCCTATTCGCCTCGCTCACATCGTGCCCGTGTAGTTGCAGCAAACAACATTTTAAATGCTGTATTTATGGTATCTTCTGCTTTATTCTGTATTATTATTTTGAGCATATTACAGATTGATATTAAAATACTTTTCTGCACGACTGCTGTACTTAGCGCCATTTTCTGTATTTGGCTGTTAAAACGAATCAAACCTTTGCTTCAAACTACGCAAGTCTCTCTGGAGGATTAATCCATGCGTCAATTTACAGGTGTCGACAAACTTATTCACTCATTTGATCAAGCCTTACGTAGTTTAGTACCTGGGGCGACTGCCGCACATCGAGAAAACCCTGCTAACATTGAAGAAACACAATTAGCAGTGAGTGAAGCGCGTCATGTTGCAGGTTTAATGCGGGTCAATCATAGTGGTGAAGTATGTGCACAAGCGCTTTATCATGGCCAAGCCCTCACCGCGAAACTGCCAAATGTCCGCCGTGAAATGGAACACGCTGCGATTGAAGAACAAGATCATTTGGCTTGGTGTGAAGACCGCTTAAAAGAATTAGACAGCCATACCAGTCTGCTCAACCCTGTTTGGTACGGCCTTTCTTTTGGGATGGGTGCATTGGCAGGTATTGCCGGTGATCAATACAGCCTAGGTTTTGTCGCTGAAACTGAGCGTCAAGTGAGCCTGCATTTAGAAGATCACATCCGCCAACTTCCTGAACAAGACGAACGTTCACGTAAAATCTTAGTGCAAATGAATGAAGATGAGCTGCATCACCGTGATACAGCACTCAATGCAGGTGGTGTAGACCTTCCTGTTCCAGTTCGTATTGCCATGACTGGTATTTCAAAGCTGATGACCAAAACCAGTTATTACATTTAATGATTTTCTAATGATTGTCGCTAAGTTTTATAAATAGTGAAAAAAAAGCCTGCAATGATGCAGGCTTTTTTATGAGAAATCTTTTGACTTTAATACAATAATTCCTTCACCATCAAAACAGTTTATAGGCTGCCATCGACTTGGTGTAAACCAATCAAAATTCAAACTATAACGTTGTGCAGTGGACGGATAACCTGATCCCCCTAATTCAAGCAGCCATCCTGCCGGACAAATTTCCTTTTGGTTATTAATCACAACAGAATGATCATGTGCCAATTCCAGCAATAAATGACGATCCAGCTCAAATGCAATAACATCAAATCCAGCTATTTGAATAAGCTCTGGAAAACGAGCCGAAGTCAGACCTTGACGAATATCAGTCATCTGTTCAAGAGAATAGTTGGTTTCAAATGATCGGTTGATCCATGTCCCCTGAGGCAATATCACCTCACCATAAACTAAAGGTTGTTTAAGCTGAATAATAATTTGTGCCATATACTCTTGATAAGCACGATCTGATTGATGATTTGAAAAAGCAATCTCTGCATAACTCAAGAGAACAAAAATTGGAAAAATGAGTAAAGTCGATAGCCCCCATTTTACAGTTTTATCTAGTTTAGGATGATACTTGCTTAATTTCTGTTGTTTTTTCTGCCATGCATTCCAATACAACCAAGCAGGAATCACGAATATGACCAGCAACACCGAAAAACACATAATGATAAAGGCAATCGCACCCGCACCATAACCTAAGCCCATATTGCTCTCACTAAATATCCCTTTAAATCTTTTAATTATGTTTTGACGACTTTATCAGATCAAACACTTGCACTTTATCAATGTTGATGATGCTTACGCCACCACTTCAACACCGTATAGAGCACACGGAAGAATACGATACATAAAATAACGGCAATAACGATGTAAATATCTTGATGATAAGGCAGCATTTTCGCCCAAAATAGATGTAAATAATGACTGATTTGGAAGCCAATCGTTGCGACTAACATCGCCCAAATAAAACAGGCAACCAGATTAATCAGCACATATTTCCAAACAGGATAAGCACGCACACCGACTGCAATAGGTAAAATAGTTCTAAAACCCCAAGCAAAGCGCATAAATAAAATGGTCAAAATAGGATAACGTTCAATAAACTGGCTCGCACGATCGAATTTTTGTGCAAATTCTGCATTCGATTGGATAAGTTTTTGCCCATAGCGAGCGCCCATTTGATAATAAAACTGATCGCCAATAAAACTGCCTAGCATCGCCACCGCAATCAACATTGGAAAATGAAGTATGTGTTGATGGACGGCATAGGCGCCAATCATCAGCACTGTTTCTCCTTCAAACAATGTGCCAATAAAAATCGCAATATAGCCATAGTGCTGAATCAGATCAGTCCAGTTCATATCATTATTTTGAAGCTAAAAAGATAATGTAATCCTGCGACAGCCTATACGCTAGCGCATACCATGACAGGATTTGAATATTTTTGTTATTGTTTATCTAGCGTATTTAAGGTCAGTTTGAAATATCACTCATGTGCATTGAAAACATTTCGTTTTATTCGCTCAATCCACTAAAACTTTTTGACAACTCACCATAGGAAATTGATGTGCTGGATGTTCAAACATTTTATTTTTCCAAATGTCGAACATTGGAATTTTAACATCGAGTGCTAAAGGCAGTTTTTTCGGATTAAATTGCATGTGCGCTAAGCCTTCGCCCCACGCGATCAGATCCAGATCCAAAGCGATATTATGAGACGGACGAACACGACCTGAGTCTGCTTCCATTTTTTTCAGTAAGGTGCTGATTTCATCTACAGATAAACTGCTTTTCACCAAACAAGCTGCATTCCAATAATCCGCCCCAATGCCATCACGACAAGGAATCACATAAATTTTGGAAAATTCAGCATGACCCAAAGCCTGAATTTGACGTAAAGCCAGTTGAAAATGCGGTTTGGGATTGAAATTACTCGCCAGAGCTAGGGCGAAAATCGTTTCGGTGGCGTTCAAGACGAATTCCTACAGAATTGGCTTGCGCGATAATGGCAGGCTTCCGGATGGTAATCATAATAGATTCAATGCTGTCATAGGTAGCAAAAAGTGCATCAATCACCAGTTTTGCTGCATGTTCGATCAATTTAGGTTGAGCAGTTTGAATGACTTTGGCTGATATTTCGCAAATTTCAGCATAATTCAAGGTATCTTCAAGCTCATCTGACTGAGCCGCCTGCGCTAAACTGGTTTGAATATTGAGGTCGAGCATCAAAGGCTGAATAATTTGACGCTCCCAATTGAAACAGCCGACTACAGTTTCAACTTTCAAACCTTCAATGATAATTGCGTCCATTCTTACACTCAAAATAAAATCTTAAACATCGATAAAATCCTCCTGTTTAAGCAAGAGGATTTTATTTATATCTTGCGGCTAAATTATTGCTTCAACAATAAATTAGGATCCATAGTCTGCACCATCTGAATACGCTGGTCTGCATAAATATCGGTATATGGCGCAAGGATGCGCATAAAGCGATCGAAGTACAACATTTGTTTGAATAATAAAGCGAAGTCACGTGGGAAGCGAATACCATGACGCTCTCCGACTTGTACCATATCCATCATGATGTCATTCAAATCGGCAGGATTCGAGGTTAATAACTCTTGCGGATCGGCCAAAAGCACACCGCTAAATAAGCGCTCTAAGTCGGCAGCTAAGACTTGTGTGTCAATTTTGACAGCCGTCATGCCCATTTTCAGCATATTTTCAGCCATCAAGTTGTAGTCAGTTTTTTGTAGGGCATCCATAAACGCAATACATGCTGTCCACACTTCAGGTTTCAACTGGCCCACGATACCAAAATCGATGAAGCCTACTCGACCATCTTCTAGCAGCATCAGGTTGCCTGCATGTAAGTCTGCATGGAAACTGTTACATAACATCAAGCTGCCAAACCATGTATTCATCGCTGTCACCAAAACTTGCGATGGATCTTTAGCGACTTTCTTGACCACGTCAAAATCGGTCAATGGCACGCCGTATAAACGTTCCATGGTTAAGACACGACGTGTTGAATATTGGTGATAAACCTTTGGTGCTGTTGCGGCTTTGTTTTGAGTTACGTTCAGATAATTCACAAAGTCGTCAAGATTTTGAGCTTCTTCAATAAAGTCCACCTCACGTACCATGCGAACTTTAATTTCTTCAACGATATCTGCAAGTGAAGCAAATTTGACTTTGGGTACAGCTTTTTCGACCAGTTTAGTAGCCCAATGTAAGACGTTTAAATCTGTATAGAGAATCGTCTCGACACCCGGTTTTTGCACCTTAATAACAACATTTTCACCAGTGACCAATTTAGCGGCATGCACCTGTGCAATCGATGCAGAAGCCAAAGGCTTTTCATCAATTGAAGCAAATATTTCATCTAAATTACGACCAGCAAATTCTGAAGCCAATACCTGCTGCACATAACTAAACGGCAATGACGGTGTCTGATCTAAACAGCCTTGGAACTCTTCGACATATTCACGCGGAAATAAAGAAGGTGTACTGGCAATAAATTGACCCAATTTAATATAGGTTGAACCTAGTGATTCAAAAGTTTCACGCATTAATTTTGCGTTACTTGGTTTTTCAGTTGCATATTTAAAGCCGGCTTTTGCCGCAACGACAGCGGTCTCACCCATGCGGGCAACCGAGCGAATTCCATCTAACCAGATATTGTTTTTCATAATGTCTTAGAAAAAAATAATTAACGTGAGTGTAGCAAAAAAATAAGGACTTGCTGCTTTATCTTGCCTGACAGATTGGACAATCGGGATCTTTTTCAAAAGCGAGAATTTTTTGCTTCATTGACCGACCGTCCCACAACAAAAGCTTTTGTTTCAGTGCTGTCGTCCCCAAACCCAAATAGAGTAAGGCATGATGTGCTTGCAAACTTGCCATAACATTTGGTGTCGTTGCAAGTACACCCGAGTCTGCACAGCGTAAACTTTCACTGGCATGTTGTTCTTTTGGAAATAAACATTCATAACAAGCAGCATCGGCTTCAACCATAAATAACTGCCCTTGAAAGCCAATTGCAGAAGCACTAATCAGCGCCACATTATTTTCCACACAGCTTGTGTTAACCAAATACCGTGTACTGAAATTATCACAACCGTCGAGAACCAAATCTTGTTGTGAAATCAACGCCTTTGCGTTGCTTTCATCTAATTTTGTGGTATAGCTTTGCACTCGGATATGCGGGTTAATCGCTTGTAAGCGTTTAGCCAAAATTTCCGATTTATAAAAACCTACGTCATTTTTGGTATACGCGATTTGTCGTTGTAAATTACTGATTTCAATTCGATCTGCATCGATTAAAGTAATTTGTCCGACGCCTGCACGTGCCAATAATTCGGCTGTGGTACACCCAATTCCACCACACCCTACGATGAGTACATTGGCAAGTTTTAGCTTCTCTTGTGCATCGATGTCCCATCCATCAAGTAATATTTGACGGCTGTATAAATGCATTTCATCATCACTTAATTCAAATTCAGATGTTGATTCATTCGATTTAAACGTAGACAAAGTATTTCCTTATTAAAATTCGTCAAGCATAAAAAATGGGCGAGTTTATATCGCACGCAAAAGATTAAAACACCGATATCCATCAAATGTTGTTCGAGTACAAACCCGAAACAGTGTAAAAACACCCTGCTATTTGAGCAAGACAATATACAGCTTAAAGTTAAAATAAATGCTCTGTAGACATGGTATTTTTCTTAGTTAGCGTATCTTCAATTACACAATTTAAAATACAGTATCTCAAACACCTTAGTATGTAGAAACATCATAGAGGTATAGCGTATACATGTTTTAAAAATAATAAATATAGTTATATTTTTAACCATATTTAGTTGCACTAGAGCTGCTTACATTAGATTCATTTTAATGATTCTTTTCTACCTTAGCCTCAAAAAATAAAACTTAATTCAAGACATTTTAAGCGTTTATGTATGCAAAGAGATTTAATCCGTAGGTATATGTATGAATTCAGTGAGAATTAAATTAGATCTCTTTCATAAATCAAAAAACGATCTTCTTTTTGGTTAATATTTGCACTCCGGATTTCTTAGCATTCGTGCATAATCTGCGGATGAAATACATCGATTCAAACAAGCTTTCTGATCCTCAGTTCAAGCGATACACAGGCATCTCATGGTCAACTTTCTATTTGATGGTTGAGCAATTGAAGAAACATGTCCCTGCCAAAGGCAGACCGCCCAAGTTAAGCCTGGAAGACCAGGTTCTGCTCTGTCTAAGCTATTGGCGGGAATACCCAACCTTATTTCACGTTGCGACGAGCTACGGGGTTTCAGAGCCCACAGCCTCAAGAATTGTCCGTCATGTTGAAGACTGCCTGATTCGGTCCAATCTCTTTAATTTACCCAAAGATTTACCCGAGGGCGAAGGCATCGATTGGAATGTTGTGATCGTGGATGCCACAGAAATTCCAATCCAAAGGCCTAAAAAAACAGAAGAAAAGCTATAGCGGCAAGAAAAAGACCCACACTTTCAAAGTACAGGCCATCATTCATTATCAAACTCAAAAAATCCTGAGTTTATGTACGAGTCGTGGTGCCGTACATGATTTCGAACTCTTCAAACGTAACTTGAATCAGATTCCTGCAGGTGCATTTATCCTTGCGGATAAGGGTTATCAGGGAATTTATATAGTGTATCCAAATAGCTTGTTGCCATTAAAAGCAAAGAAGCGCTGTAAACTGGATTCCGAACTAAAAATCTATAATCAGGAAATCAATAAAAGAAGAATTGGAATTGAGCATGTATTTGGCAGTTTGAAAACCTTCAAAATTCTTGCTGAGCGATATCGCAATCGAGGCAAAAGACTAGCATTAAGATTCAATCTAATTGCTGGAATTTATAACTTGGAGCTGAGTGAAAAATGACTTATGAAAGAAATCTATTGCTGACACAATATGTTAGATAAACTTATGAGCTAACACACATTATTCAAATACTTTGTGCTCAGTCATATTTACCCCTTTACCCCAAAGTGATTACTTAAAAGTGGAGAATAAAATGTCACAAGAATACGTTGAACAAGATCAGCGACAAAAATTATGGGAACTCATTAAAGACGTGCGTTTCACCATGATTAGCCATGTTACTGACAAGCAAGAAATTCATTCTCAACCCATGACCATGCTTAATTCTGATAAGATGAATGAGCATGAAAATATCTATTTTCTTATGAAAGAAAATAATGACCTTGTAGAGGCAGTCAATGCAGGTCGTAATCATCTTGGATTAGCATTCGCTAAATCTTCAGACGATATTTATGTATCAATTAGTGCTCATGGAGAAATCAGTACAGATGCGGCCCTAATCGATAAATTATGGAATCCTTGGGCTGAAAACTGGTTCGATGGCAAGACTGATCCTACTGTTCGCGTTTTGATAGCTAATGCTATTAGTGCAGAATTTTGGAATGTCAAAGACAATAAAGTCACCCATTTATTCAAAGTTTTGAAGGGCAATTTAACGGGTAAAACTCAAGAACTTGATACTGAACATAATACCCTGAACTTAAAATAAATGATTTTATTGATTTGAATGAATGCTTTAATTTTAGGTTAATTTGGATTGTCCCATAGTTAGTCAAATACATATATGATCTCGAATGAATGGTTTCACCAGCTCAAACATCAATTTAAAAAAGGCTGCATCATGCAGCCTTTCTTGCGTATATAAATTGACTCAACTGACCTTTTGAATTAATTGAGCTTTGGCCACTTCTTGTTGCTTCAACAGATTACGTTGGATTTTTCCACTCGATGTTTTAGGCAACCCATCTACAAATTCAATTTCTTTTGGATAAGCATGCTTGGATAAACGAGATCGTACATAAGCTTGTAGCTTATCCATGAGTTCTGAACTTGCTTGATATTGTGGTTTCAATACCACAAAAGCTTTGACTAATTCTGTACGCTCAGGATCAGGCTTACCGACAACTGCCGATTCTAAAACCTCTTCGCACTCTAATAATGTGCTTTCCACATCGAAAGGCCCTACACGATAGCCTGACGTTGTAATGACATCGTCAGCACGACCCACAAAATCAATGCCGCCTTCTTCATTTAACCTAACAGTATCACCAGTTAAATAGTAGTTCCCGACAAAGGCTTTACGGTTATTGCCGCCATAGCCCGTGAACCACATGAGTGGAGATTGCGACCAGTCTAATGCTAATGTTCCAATCCCACCACGTTCAATTTCTTGGTGGTCTTTATTGAGCACCGCGAAACGATGACCCGGTATAGCAAAACCGGCTGAACCCACTTTTTTGTAGTGTTCTAAAGCGTGATGATTTGCAATCACCATACCGAGTTCTGTTTGCCCATATTGGTCATAAATATTGACGTTTAAGTCGTGATTAAACCATTGAATCACTTCAGGCGTTAGCGGCTCACCTGCGCTACTCACAACCCGTAAATGTGATTTTATGGATGCGTCAAATTTTTCTTTGAAGCCAAAGAACATACGAAAAGCCGTTGGAGAACCGGTCAAATTACTGACTTTATATTTTTTGATGACTTGAAGTGCATGATCAACACTAAAAGCCCGTTCATCCATAATAATGCTGTGTCCTAAACTTAATGGCCCTGCAATTCCATAGTACAAACCATAAGCCCAACCCGGATCTGCCAAATTCCAAAATGAATCTTCATCACGCAAATCAACCGCATGTGTCATATACCCTTTAAATGCCAATAACGCTTTGTGTGGCACAGGTACAGACTTGGCCAAACCGGTCGTTCCCGATGTAAACATCATTAAAAATTCATCGTCAAATGAACGGGGAACTGAGTTAAATGTGGCGTCATGCAATTGCAACTCTGACCAAAAGTCAGGATCTGTCTGAATCGCTTGATCGGCATGTACAGTTAAAATATGCGGTAAATCAATATAATTGAGTTTTGAGCGTTGTTCAGTGTTGGTTACAATCAGCTTTGTTCCCGCAGTTTGCACCCGATGTTCAATCGCTTTGGACTCAAATGCAGTAAATAACGGTTGATAAATTGCCCCTATACGCCATGTTGCCAATACGGTGATCAATAACTCTGCTGTACGGGGTAATAGACCTGCAATGCAATCACCTGCTTTCAGTCCAATGCGCTGATAATAATTCGCCAATTGTGCAGAAGCTAAATCTAATTGCTCAAAAGTCCATTGTTCAGATTCACCATTTTTACCTTCCCAGATCAGTGCAGTTCGATTTTGCCCAACATAGCGCCCACAACATTCATCATAAGCATTGATTGAACTTGGCGTACCGACCAATTGTTCTGCAACCATTTTTTCAAAATTAAAATCACGATATGCTTGTTCTAGTGTCTTCATGACGACAATTCCTATCCTGTTCTCTATGACTCAAAGTGCAAGACTTTGAGGTTTATTGATCTTGTTGTTGTACCGCTGCGTACTAGTGACGATTCCTTTGCCACATCCGCTTTTACTGCTTTTCTATACACCGATTGCAATGTCGGTTTTTTAGTTTTGAAACTTATACTCTTCGACAATCTATTCGTAAATTACCTATTCTTAGACTGTCTATATCTAGATAACCATGTTTGGATGTGCCCTGCAATTTCCATAACCATCAACGCCATTGCAGGGTTTGAACATCGACTAAAGTCTATTTTTTAACCTTTCACCCTTTGGTGACTTCACGTGCAATCACCAGCCGCTGAATGTCCGATGCACCTTCATAGATTTGACTGACACGCACATCACGATAAATTCGTTCTACTGGAAAATCAGATACATAACCATAGCCCCCATGGATTTGAATGGCATCTGAACACACCCGTTCAGCCATCGTCGATGCAAAAAGTTTCGCCATCGAGGCTTCTTTTAAACATGGAAAACCTGCATCTTTTAACGTTGCTGCATGGAAGATTAATTGACGTGCTGCCTCAATTTGGGTGGCCATATCTGCGAGGCGAAATGCCACGGCTTGATGCTGAACAATCTCCACCCCAAATGCCTTGCGTTCATTGGCATATTCAACGGCTGCATCTAATGCTGCTCGTGCCATACCCACAGACTGCGCTGCAATACCAATTCGACCTGACTCTAGGTTTGATAAGGCAATTTTATAGCCTTCACCCTCTTCGCCTAAAAGACTATCCGCAGGAATACGACAGTCATCTAAAACAATCGTTGCTGTATCGGAACAATGCTGACCCATTTTGTCTTCTAATCGCGATACGATATAACCCGGCGCATCCGTTGGTACTAAAAAGCACGAAATCCCTTTTTTACCTGCAGACTTATCCGTTACCGCAAAAACCAAGGCTACTTGGGCATGTTTTCCTGTGGTAATAAATTGCTTGGTGCCATTTAACACCCACTCATCACCATCACGCTCCGCTTTACATTCCAATGCGCTCGCATCTGAACCCACTTGTGGTTCTGTTAGGCAAAAACAACCTAACCATTCGCCTGTGGCTAATTTTTTTAAGTATTTTTCTTTTTGTGCTTCTGTACCATAACGCTGCGTAATGCCACATGGCAGTGAATTTTGTACGCTAACAATTGTGGAAATCGCACCATCGCCAGCAGCAATTTCTTCTAAGGCAACAACCAAAGACACATAGTCTAAACCTGCACCACCCCATTCATCCGAAACCGTCATGCCTAAAGCACCCAGTTCACCAAGCTCCTTAAGTTCTTGTGCAGGAAATGACGCCGTTTTGTCACGCTCTGCAGCCGTTGGTTTCAGTTTTTCTTGCGAATAACTTCGCATCATGTCCTGAACCATTTTTTGTTCATCATTTAAAATCATGGGACTTCCTTTTCTAAATCTTTTATAGCGCGTATAGCTTTAAATGTTGGATAACTGCGGAATTAAAAATTCTTTGACTGTATTAAAGCAAAGTTGGATACACGACGAAGTCATTTGCAACTGTCTGAGGCAGGACGCCATTAATCTCTAATCTTTCTGCAACCTATAAATCAATAAATACTTGATGACGAGTTTTACAAATGACAATGTTTTTGGTTACTTTTGCCGAAACAAAAGTAACGAGATGAGCTACTGTCAACGAAGTTATTCTCGATAAGACTCCGTCGTAGAAGCCTGAATAAGCAGTTTTAATAAATAACTATTTAGGCTGCATACGGATCGCGCCATCAAGACGTATCACTTCACCATTGAGATAAGCATTTTCAAAAATATGCGTCACTAATTTTGCAAACTCTTGTGGTTTTGCTAAACGTGGTGGGAAAGGCACCATTTTCCCCAAAGCATCTTGTACATTTTGTGCTAAGCCTTTGAGCATCGGGGTTTCCATAATGCCCGGAGCAATAGTCATCACACGAATCGACTCACGTGCAAGCTCACGTGCAAGAGGTAATGTCATTGCAACCACTGCCCCTTTAGATGCTGCATAAGCCGACTGACCAATTTGACCATCAAAAGCAGCAACTGACGCCGTATTCACAATCACGCCACGCTCTTCTTCACCCGCTTTTAATTCATATTTAGCAATCAGTTGTGCCGCATAGCGCAGCATATTAAATGTACCTGAAACATTAATATTTAATACTTTTTGGAACATCGCCAAATCATGCAATCCGTCACGACCTAAAACTTTTGCAGAGGGTGCGATACCGGCACAGTTCACTAAGCCATTAAGTTGACCAAATTCCGCTTCAACTTGTGCAAAGAAAGCGCCAACCGCTTGTTCATCAGTGACATCCAATTGAACAAATTTGGCATGATCACCCAGTTGACGTTGCATCGCTTCGCCATGCTCATGATTCATATCCACAATAATCACTTTTGCACCCAGGCCAATCAGATGTGTTGCTGTCGCAGCGCCTAGTCCTGATGCACCACCTGTCACAACGAAAACTTTTCCTTTAATGTCCATAGCATTTCCCTATTTATGATGTCTTGTTATAAATTCGACTTAAGATGCAGAGTAAACAGAGAATTTATTCAGTACAATTTCCAAATGTTGCATCTTTTCTGATGTATTTGGACAATTCTGAACAAGGACCTATCCGCACATATGCCGAAGCATGGACTCGAATACAGTAAAGGGACGATTTCTATCGACTTGGTGCATGAAGCATTACACGATGCGCAACAAAAGCACTTTGATATTTCTGCTATTTTACAAAAGGCGGGTATTCCCTCTGAGTTACTGCTATCGCGTAAAACCAGAGTTTCTGTTTCTCAATATGCGGCTTTATGGACTCATCTTGCAGATGTGATGGATGATGAATTTTTTGGCATGGATCGGCATGCCATGCGACGTGGTAGTTTTAAACTACTTTCGAAAATGGTCATGCATAACAGCACCTTGGGGGATGCACTTAAGCAAATCCTACAATTTTTAAATCTGGTTTTAGATGACTTGCATAGTGATTTAACCATTGAAGATCACTTTGCTTATATCGTGATCTATGACCAACAAGCGCCTAAACGCATGTTCAGCTATGCAACATATTTGATGCTCATCCACACGCTACTGTGCTGGCTAAGTGGACAACGGATTTTATTAAACCAAATCCAATTTAAATGTGATGCACCGCTTGATGATCACGACTATAAAGTTCGCTTCTGTGAAAATATTCATTACCAAGCCAGTCAAAACTATATTCAGCTAGATGCCAGTTACCTAACCCTGCCAATCAAACAAGATACACGTTCGTGGTATCAATTCCTACAACAAACACCTGAAAACCTCTTGGTACGCTTTAAAAACCCGTATGCACTCAGCAGCCAAATTCGTAAACAACTGTTAGACGTTTCTCCTGCCGAATGGTTAGAGTTTTATGAGTTGGCAGTCAAAATGAATATGTCGGAAGCCACAATGCATCGCCGTCTTAAAAGTGAAGGTGTGAGTTATCAACAACTCAAAAATGATATCCGACGTGATACTGCCATCGATTTTTTAACCCATACCGATAAAAGTTTGCAAGATATCAGTGAAGAACTAAATTTTCATGATCCGAGTGCTTTTCATCGGGCATTTAAAAAATGGACAGGCGTCAGTCCCGGTGCGTATCGACAAAATAATGCGCCTGAATTCAAGGCCTAAAATTTGATATTCGCTATTTATAAATTGAATATTCATCTAATTAATAGAAAATCAATAACTTAAAAATATTCAATAAATAGACTGACCATTCATCCTTGAAGGATTGCTACTTTAGTCTAATTAGGTTATTTTTCACTCAATTTAAAGCACTTTGCTTATTTATTTTCCAATTCTCCTGCATCTCCTTGAAAGGCTTTCCTATGCTTAAGATGATTGATGTTCTTGAACAACAACTTGTTCAAAACTTTTCAGATTCTCTTTTCACTCAGATTGACGCAATTGATGAACTGTTTCATGAACAGCTTAAAACTGTCGCAGATATTGATTTGCAAAATTTGATCTCACAATTTTTTAGCACTGAAAATGCAGTTGAAGTTGCTCATGCACTGGATATCCAAGCAAATGACATTGAAGCAATTCAAGCAGGTGCAAATCTAAAAGATGAAAATTTAGTCAATGCAACTGCAAAAATTATTGCTTACTGTCTTGCAGTAGAAACATCAGCTTTAGAACAAGTTGAAGTTTTCGATAGCTTACAAGACTACCCAATGTAAGTATTGATCACATATAAAAAGCAGCGAAAGCTGCTTTTTTATTGAAAAAGTTATTTTAAGTCTGTAATTCACTATAATTTTTGAATATTACTAAAATATCTAAGCATTTTTCATGCAAGTTTACACATTAATTTATATAACGAAATTTCATCACAATTAAATCCAATAAAGTATTTTAAATCAAATACCTATATTTGATTTATACGCTTATCTCGATTTCTATTATTCTTAGCATTTATTCTGTTTTGTTTCTGAAATATTTCCGTCGTATCTATGTGCTCATAATTCAACACTTGATTGTGAACGATATGACTTCCCTATTTAAAAGCTCAAAACTAATTTTTTCTACGCTAACATTCAGCCTACTCAGTACCTCTATCTTTGCTGCGATTCCTTCGACACTTAAACTGGATTATGCCTACTATGCACCGACCAGTTTAGTGGTGAAGGAACAAAAACTCTTAGAAAAAGCATTACCCAAAACACAAATTAAATGGGTCTTTAGCCAAGGTAGTAATCGCTCACTCGAATATCTCAATAGTGGCAGTGTGGATTTTGCCTCAACAGCAGGACTTGCAGCCGTTTTGAGTCGTGCCAATGGCAGTCCGATTAAAACCGTATATATCCAGTCACAGCCTGAATGGACGGCATTGCTTGTGGCAAAAAACTCTCCGATTAAAAGTCTGAAAGAGCTTAAAGGCAAAAAATTGCGTCGACCAAAGGAACCGATCCATTCATGTTTACTTTGCAGTCGTTGGAAACAGTCGGCCTCAATAAACGTGATGTGCAATTGGTACATTTACAACATCCTGATGGAAAAACAGCTTTAGAACGTGGTCAAGTCGATGCATGGGCGGGATTAGATCCACTCATGGCATCGGCACAGGTACAATCAGGCGCGCGTTTGCTTTATCGAAATGTGGGTTTTAACAGCTATAGCGTTTTAAGTACCAAACAACAATTTAGCCAGCAAAGTCCTGAAGCCGTTGAAGCTGTGATTAAAGCCTATGAACAAGCACGACAATGGGCCAAAGCCAATCCAGATAAATTAGCCGAATTATTGGCACGTGAGTCTAAGCTTCCATTGGCTGTTGCCAAGCTCCAGTTAAGTCGTACCAACTTTGATCAAAATATCCCAACAGCTAAACACATTGCGGCCTTAAAGAAATCTGGCACGATTTTGACTGAAGAAGATTTAGTTCGTAAAGGAACCAATGTCAATCAAGTCATTGACCAACTTTTTGAAGCACGTTATGCGAAAAAGGTTGTGAAATAACATGTTATCATCACTGACTCAACCCAAAATCGATACAGCGGTTTCGACCGCTTCCGATTCATCAAACCATATAAAACCCAAGTTGATCTTGATTTTAAAAGGTCTTGCTCTACCTGTGGTTTTATTGCTGCTATGTGAAATCTTGGTCAAAAATGGTGTTATCGAACCGTATCTACTCCCCGCTCCGAGTAGTCTTTGGCAGTCATTTATAGAGTTATCTGAAGGTGAACTTTGGCAGCATATCTGGACTAGTACTTGGCGGGTATTTTTAGGCTTTTTTATTGGTAGCGGACTTGCTCTGATTTTTGCACTCTTAGTTGGTTTGAACGAACAAGCCGAAGCATTTTTGGAACCTACATTTTCAGCAATTAAATCTATCCCTAGTTTGGCATGGATTCCCTTACTGCTCTTATGGTTAGGTATTGATGAATCATCAAAAATCATCCTCATTGCCATAGGTGCTTTTTTCCCGACCTATACCAATACCGTTGCAGCAATTCAAGGTGTAGACCGAAAACTCATTGAAGTTGCTCAAGTTTATCGTTTGAAATATTTGAGACAGATTCGTGAGATTATTTTACCTGCAGCATCACCGGGTATACTTACAGGCTTACGCAATAGTTTAAGTTTGGCGTGGATGTTTATGATTGCTGCCGAACTGATTGCAGCCACGCAAGGTATTGGCTATTTGCTCAGTGATGGTCGTGAAACCTCACGTCCAGATATCGTGATTATCGCCATTATTCTATTGGCACTCTTAGGGAAAATCACCGATAGCCTAATGAAATATCTAGAACAATATCTATTGCGTTGGCGAGATGTGGTGAAGTAAACCTATTTTCTACACTTGCAAATGCACACATACAAACGCTCACATGTGAATTGAAAAACAAAAAAATAAAGCGCATTCAATGCGCTTTATTTTTGACTATTTCTCTAATACCAAATCAATGTTGCCACTGACCTAAGCTGACACGGTCATTGCCACCATAATCTTTTACAGTCCGAACATTTCGATACCCAGCTTGTAAGAACAAATGTCTGACCGCTTCACCTTGGTCATAACCATGTTCGAGCACCACCCAACCATTCACGGTTAAATGTTTTTTGGCTTGAAGAATGATTTGCTCAAGATCTGCAAGCCCATGATTGTCTGCAACCAAAGCACGTTCAGGCTCTGTCGCCAAATCCTTCATGTGTACATCCTCAGCATCGATATACGGCGGATTTGACACAATTACATCAAAGAAAGCACGTCCAAAAGGTTTTAACCAAGAACCTAAGACAAACTGCACATGTTCAAGATCATGCTTTTTGGCATTAAATTCAGCAACTTCCAATGTAGGTTCATAAATATCCGAAGCCACAATTGACCAATCTGGACGTTCACTGGCTAATGACAATGCTACTGCACCAGTTCCTGTTCCTAAATCGACCACACGAGCATCTTCTGGAAGTTCTAAACGCAGTACAGTTTCAACAAGTACTTCCGTATCAGGACGTGGCACCAAAGTATCTTTAGTCACTTTTAAGTCTAGCGTCCAAAATGGCTGAGAACCTGTGACATAAGCCAAAGGCTCACCTGCTGCAATACGTGCAAGTGATGCGACATATTGTTGTTCTTGCTCAGCTGTTAATTCTTGATCCTTTTTCATGATTAAATCAAACGAATCAATCTTGATGATATGCTCTAACAACCACGCATTTTCCTGACGTTCATAACTTTCAGGTTCACCACGATAGGCCAAAGCCTGTGCAATATTCATTAACCACCATTCTGCTGTGCTAATAACGCCAACTGATCGGCTTGATATTCACGATGCAAACTATCTAGCAATTCAGTCAAATCACCTTCCATCACTGCATCCAACTTATACAGTGTTAGGTTAATACGATGATCAGTCATACGACCTTGTGGATAGTTATAGGTACGAATACGCTCAGAACGGTCACCAGAACCCACCAAGTCACGACGCATTTCAGACGTCGCGGCATCTGCCGCTGCGCGTTTGGCATTTTCTAAACGAGAAACCAACAGCGCCATCGCTTTGGCTTTGTTTTTATGCTGTGAACGTTCGTCCTGACATTCTACAACTGTACCCGTTGGAATATGGGTAATACGTACAGCAGAGTCAGTTTTGTTAATGTGCTGACCACCCGCACCAGAGGCACGATAGGTATCAATACGTAATTCTGAAGGATTAATTTCAACACTAGTGTCTACATCAACTTCCGGCAAAATCGCAACAGTACATGCCGAAGTATGAACACGACCTTGTGACTCAGTTGCAGGCACACGCTGTACACGATGCGCGCCACTTTCAAATTTTAAGCGACCATATACGCCTTCACCATTGATGAGGCAAATCACTTCTTTATAACCGCCGTGTTCGCCGTCATTTTCAGACAACACTTCAATACGCCAACCTTGTGATTCAGCATATTTACTGTACATGCGATACAAGTCACCCGAGAAAATTGCAGCTTCGTCACCACCTGTTCCGGCACGGATTTCTAAATAAGCAGAGTTCGCATCATTCGGATCTTTTGGAATCATCAGAATGTTTAAGTCTGCTTCAAGCTGGCCAATCAAAGCTTTATTTTCTTTGATTTCCTCAACGGCCATCTCTTTAAAATCTGGATCCGTCATCATCACTTCAGCAGTCTCAATATCTTCTTCTGCTTGACGGTATTTTTTCCAAACTTCAGTGATTTCAGATAAATCACTATGCTCACGTGACAACTGACGGAAACGTTTGTTGTCTGAAATGACTTCTACATCTGCGAGTAATGCATTTAATTCTTCGTGACGGTCAGAGAGCTGATCTAATCGTAAACGTAACGATTCTTTCATTTTTCAAAAAATCTCAATACACAGGCTCTACCGCTAAACTTTCACGGATATGCCAAAATTCAAAATAATGGCGCTAGTGTACCGATAATGGGTCTGAAATGACATATATATTGTTTTTTGGCCTATCAATGACCCTAAATATCAAAGTGTGAACTTCATCACTCCTACCTTTCTCCACAAAGTCGTACAGATTTTCTGCATTCAACCATTTTTTTCACAATATTAATAAAACTTATACAAACTAGACACTCAAATCACCAAATAAAGAGAAAGCTCTCCATATTTATAGCGAATAGTTTTGTTACATTTACTGCCATCGAAATGATTATGAAAAGTCCTCGCGTTTATGAAGGACATGGAGTGAACTATGAAACTGAATACTCTTTTAATGACAGCCACTCTAGCAACTGCTTCTATGTTCACTGTGTCTGCAAATGCAGATAGTACAACACGCGTTGCTGCAGCTAGTGCATTAGGTAGTGTTGCAGGTACTGCAATTGGTAAAAACATGGGCGGTAATACCGGCGCTACAATTGGTGCCGCTCTTGGTGGTGCTGGTGGTGCTGCGGTAGCAAGTAATAAACGCAACCGTACAGAATCTGCTATCGGCGGTGCTTTAGGTGGTGGTACAGGTTATACTGTTGGTAAAAGCATGGGCGGTACAAACGGTGGTTACATCGGCTCTGCACTAGGTGCTGCTGGTGGTGCTGCTCTAGGTAATAAAATCTCTAAAGATAAAGCTTACGACAAACACCAAGAACGTAAATACAAAAAACGTTACCGTCGTCGTCACTAATTCAAAAATTAGTGAGTCCTTATTGAATAGTGAAAATAGCACCTTCGGGTGCTTTTTTATGTATCGCCTTTTTTCAAATGATAAATACAACTTTATTTATTGCTCCTGATAAATATTTAGATTTGCCTTCCCTCCAACCAAGTCATCAATCATGTAGAAATAAAGTGCAAAATTTACATTGCAGCAACGGAACACGTATTTTATTTCACATCACGCTCCAAATATTCGCTATGTGTTTTCATATATTGATATCAACAGATAAACATCATGCTTCGTAAGGAGTTTAAAAATGAAAATTAATAAAATTCTATTCAGTGCAGCAATTGCCGCTTCAGCACTTACTATGACTGCAACACATGCAGGTAATAGCACCAATACTGCATTAACATCTGCTTTAGGTGGTGTTGTTGGTGCAGCAATCGGTAACCAAGTTGGCGGCCAAACTGGCGCAATGATTGGTTCAGCAATTGGTGGCGGTGCAGGTGCAGCAGCATCGGCAAACAAACGTGACCGTAATGGTGCCATCATAGGTGGTGCACTTGGTGGCGCAGGTGGTTATACCGTAGGTAAAAACATGGGCGGCACAAACGGTGGTTATATCGGTGCTGCACTTGGTTCAGCTGGTGGTTCTGCACTAGGTAAAAAAGTGTCTGAAGACCGTCGCTATGATGACCGTTATAATGGTCGTTATGATGATCGCTATGACCGTCGTTATAACAACCGTGGCTATCGTACCAATAATTATAGCTACAACGACCGAGGCTACCGTGGAGACAATGGTCGTCACTTAGGTTGGTACAAAAACGGTAAACGTTAATCGATATATTTCAATGGAAAAAAATCAGCACCTTCGGGTGCTTTTTTTGTATATAAAAAAAGTTTAGATATATCTAAAGTTGTCTTTTTACACCGCCCCACACCATATCGAATTTATTCGATATACATTCAGCTTTTTATATCGTATTATTTCGATATAAAGATCTCTGAGAGAAAACATGCGTACTCTAGCCGATACAAAATTTTCAATACTTGAACTCGCACCTGTTCGAGATGATAAAACCATCGAATTTTCACTCAAACATGCACTCCAGTTAGCACAGAAAGCAGAACAACTTGGCTATGAGCGTCTATGGTTAGCCGAACACCACAATATGGACGGCATCGCAAGTTCTGCAACTGCGGTTTTACTCGGTTATCTCTTAGCAAATACACAATCTATCAAGCTCGGTTCAGGCGGGATTATGTTGCCTAACCATGCGCCGTTGGTTGTCGCTGAACAATTTGGCACGCTTGAAACGCTATATCCTGGCCGCATTGAACTCGGCTTAGGTCGGGCACCAGGTACCGACCAAACCACCATGCGCGCTTTACGCCGTGGCCGTCAGGAAACCGAAGATCAATTTCCACAAGATGTCCTTGAGATATTGCAATACTTTAAAGCACCTGAGCCACAGCAGCGCATCATTGCTACACCGGGACAAAATACACATGTTCCTGTATGGCTTTTAGGTTCAAGTCTGTTCAGTGCACAACTCGCTGCACGTTTAGGTCTACCCTATTCTTTTGCTTCACATTTCGCACCACGCATGCTTGGACAAGCAATTCAGCTCTATCGTGAAAATTTCCAAGCATCCGAATATTTAGATCAACCTTATGTGTCTATGGGCGTACCGACGGTTGTTGCTGAAACAGATGAAGAAGCAGAATATCTAGCAACGAGTGCTTACCAACGGGTTTTAGGTTTAATGCGCGGTCAAAGTTTAAAACTCAAGGCTCCAGTCGACAGTATGCAAGGTTTATGGTCTGCTGCAGAAAAAATGTCTGTTGATAATTTCTACGCTATGGGACAAGTCGGTTCAAATGCAACCGTTCGAGTAGGTTTAGAAAACCTACTCACTAAATATGACGTTGATGAATTTATTTTCACCTGCGACATTTACGATACCGATAAGCGCATTGAAAATTTCGAACGTTTAATGCAAATCAAAAATGATCTGGCTTAAGACTCTAAGCTTAATGATTTAATCCAAACGTTTGATCCGTCTAAAGCCAGAAGTGTGACTACATGTTTGTGGTTCTTTAGACGGATAGCAGTCAACAGACAATATGGTTTTGGCTAACAACGACCAAACCTGTACTTAAAAACCATCATTGCCTCAACGAAATAATTGATTTACTCATTTTTATTGGTGTATAGATATTTAATATAAAAAACAATCATGAGCCCATATGTTGATAAACTAACACCGCATTTATCACAGCAAGTTGGTGTGCACTGATCTTAGGCGCTGTGGTGTTTTGCATAGGTTTATTCAATGCAAATATGATGCTGAATGAAAAAGGCTTTTATCTCATTTTATTGCTCTATGGATTATTTTCATCGGTTTCACTACAAAAAATCATTCGTGACCGTTTAGAAGGAATGCATGTCACTGCAATCTACTTTGGACTCTGCTGGGCATCCGTCATTATTTGCCTCGTACTTCTTGCCATTGGCCTATGGAATGCTGAACTGGCATTAAGTGAAAAAGGGTTTTACATGATGGCTTTCCTAATGAGTTTGTTTGGTGCAGTTGCGGTACAAAAAAATATTCGTGATATGGACTATTTACGTACACGTACCGACCAACTCGAACTTAAGCATTCAACCCCGAGTCAGCTTGACTATAGCTCACAAAATGATGAACCACTTTAAAATTCGCCACATCCATAGTTCTCAGAAGCTGTTCATGCAGGTCGCTTATTGTTTTATCGATCTGCTTGAGCGGTTAATGAACTACAACGCATAAAAAAATCAGTTCACTCCTAGAAATGTATAAATGACAAGGGCCAAGCAAATCAATTCTACACAAATTGCATGACTCTTCAGACTGAAATAACGCTTTACGCCAAGTGGCCCATCACAGAATATATTCTTATCTAAGACTCAACTAAAAAAACAAAAGATAAGGAATAAATATGGCCAACAAGCAGGATGCAACCCACCATATTTTTAATAATCATCTAGAGGATTTTGAACACTTTCGTGGAACGATCATCGGTTCAGAACAGATCAAAGATTATGATTTTAAGAATCAAAAAATCGCAATTATTGGGATAGATCATCATGTGGTCTCTGAACTACATCATCTATGTCAGGTTGCAGATAACATCATGGTCTATCAAATCAAACCGCAATTTGTCTTACCACGCACCGAACGTCTACTGAATAAATTAATCCAACATCCACTGATTGCAAAAAATCGACGTTTATTTAGCAATCGTATTAAGAGTATTTTGGCGATTCGCTTTTTAGAAGATCAAGTGCCGAACCATTGGTTAAGACATTTACTCAGTCCAAATACCGCAATTCAGAACAAAACCTTCCTAAAATCGGATCATTATTATGCTGCATTACAGCAGCCCAACTGCATCTTAAATACTTGGCCAATTGCGAATATTCAGAATAATTCAATCACGGCTTTAGATGAGCATACGTTTGAGTGTGATGTCATTGTGCGCAGCGAACCTAACCAGCCTAAAGAAAAGTAATTACAATGAAATGATTTTCACATAACATTTACTAAAATTTATCTGATTGATCAAAAATCACAATACCAAAAGCCATCTCTAGCGGCTTTTGGTAGCTCCCCTACTATATTGGATACTTCAATTCGATAAGGCTAAGGATTCTTAAAAATCCATAAATGAAAATAGCTTTAATCGTGCTACATGCTTTTTCAGCTCTCAGACTTAAATCATGCTTCCGACCTGCACCAGCAGCTACAGCGAGTTTATAGACGTGCAATTTTGAATAGTTATGATCAATTCTTCATGAAAATTTTATTTCAAACTAATAAATTTTCAGTCGCTTAATTTGGTCTTACACAACTCTTTTAATCCCTAACTATAAGTTAGAAAATTTATACCGATGCTCATGTTCAGCCAACATTTACTTATGTTCTAATCTATATTCAATAGGAAAATAACAGCTAAAAATCCAATTTTAATATTACTTCATATCAGCTTTTAAAGCCTGAATGTTATCAATTTGAATATTTTTCACTCACATCAATTAAATAAATGGTGCCATTTCTTTATATTTAGCACCCAAAAGCAACTGTTTGATTATTTTTTATTCTATTTTCTGCCTATTTTTTTAGCATTTAAATCAGTATTTTTGAAAAATTGATTAAATATTAAACCATATTAGCTAAATCTTGTATTTATACAACTCATATCAAGTGGATTATTCAGGCTTAATTCATAGATAAAAATACAGCAAAACACGGATTTTTATAAAAGATTTGTGCTGTCAATTTGGCCATATTTTATAAATTTTCAGCCAAAGAAATTCATCGAACTGGTACACAAATGAATGCAAAAATTGCTTAAAATTTAAGTCTAAATATTGAGGAAAATTTTCATCAATATCTTAAATATTTATCATTCATTAAAAGTATGACAAACCAGAAATTAATACTATTTTTATATAATTTATACAGTAATTTATTATCATCAGAAGAGCCACCAAAGTGGCTCAATTTACACTTAACCAATGCGACGCTTCAGTCCGGTCATTTGTAAAACACGTGTTGAAATTTCTTCAATCGACATTTCTGACACGTTTAAGTATTTAATTCCTTCAGAAATATAAATACCTTCAATCGCACGTAGTTCCATTTGGCACTGACTAAAACTTGCATAACGACTATTGGCCTTACGCTCTGAACGAATTGCTACAAGGCGCTCTGCATCAATCATCAAGCCAAATAACTTATGCTTATGTTCACGTAAAACTGCAGGTAAACGGTTGTCATCCAAGTCTTCTTCTGTCAAAGGATAGTTCGCTACACGAATACCAAATTGCAAAGAGAGATAGATTGAAGTTGGTGTTTTACCCGAACGTGATACTCCAATTAAAATCAAATCTGCTTTATCATAATGACGAGTACGTGCCCCATCATCGTTATCTAAAGCAAAATGCACCGCATCAATACGTGCTTTATAAGACTCAGAATCTGTAACTGCATGGGTTTGACCGACTAAAGTCGTAGGAGCTGTACCCAACTCGTCCGACAATTTACTAATAAGCCCTTCAAAAACATCAAGATTTATTGCATTTGCAGTATTAATAATGTCACGTACATACGGGTCTACAAGGGTATCAAACACCAAAGGCTTTTGACCGTCTTGCTGCGCTCTAAGATTGATCTCTGCAACCACATTTGTAGCAGCTTCTTCAGAGGTAATATATGGAATAATATGAATGTCAAAATCTACATGAGGGAACTGGGCTAACAGTGAGTGTCCGAGGGTTTCTGCGGTAATCGCGGTACCATCCGAAACAAAGAAAACACTACGCTGAATCTGTTTACCTTCTGACATTAAAATTCTCCTCCAAAATTTGTCTTAGTGCTATATAATCTTTATAGTAAACCATCTTACATGACTGTCACTTAGTAAATTTAGAATGCTAAGTAATTTGTTATAATTTCATGCCAAGATAGTGATTAATACTGCAAAAGTGGAGTAACAACTTTGGAAGCGCGCGTAATTGGTCTAGAAAAATTAGGGAAACACGACGTAGAACTCGTGGGTGGTAAAAACTCATCATTAGGTGAAATGATCAGCCATCTAGCAAATGCTGGTGTATCTGTTCCTGGTGGTTTTGCTACTACAGCTCAAGCATATCGTGAATTCCTCGAGCAAAGTGGCCTAAACGCTAAAATTAACGCTGAACTTGCTGCACTCAATGTTGACGATGTAAATGCACTTGCTGAAACTGGTGCAAAAATCCGTCAATGGATTGTAGACACTCCGCTTACAGCTGAACTTGAAACAGAAATTCGTGAGGCTTTCACAGCTCTTTCAAACGGCAACCCTGATATCGCGGTTGCCGTTCGCTCATCTGCAACAGCAGAAGACTTACCAGATGCTTCATTTGCTGGCCAACAAGAAACTTTCTTGAACATCCGTGGTATCGACAACGTCCTTATTGCGATTAAAGAAGTATTTGCTTCACTTTATAACGACCGCGCAATTTCTTACCGTGTACACCAAAACTTCGCACATGACGTTGTTGCGTTATCTGCAGGTGTTCAACGTATGGTTCGCTCTGAAACAGGTGCTGCTGGTGTAATGTTTACACTAGATACAGAATCTGGTTTCCGCGACGCAGTTTTCATCACAGCTTCTTATGGCTTGGGTGAAATGGTTGTACAAGGTGCTGTTAACCCTGACGAATTCTATGTATCTAAACCACTTTTAAATGCAGGAAAACACGCTGTATTACGCCGTAACCTTGGCTCTAAACACCAAAAAATGATTTATGGTGAAGAAGGCGCTGCAGGTAAGTCAGTAGTTGTTGTAGACGTTGAAAAAGCAGATCGCCAACAATTCGCTTTAAATGACCACGAACTTCAAGAACTTGCTAAACAAGCATTGATCATTGAAAACCATTACGGTTCAGCAATGGACATCGAATGGGCGAAAGATGGCGATGATGGCCAAATCTATATCGTTCAAGCACGTCCTGAAACTGTGAAGAGCCGCCAAAACGTAGGCACAATGGAGCGTTACCTGCTTAAGCAAAAAGGTAATGTGATTTGTGAAGGCCGTTCAATCGGTCAACGCATTGGTTCTGGTCGCGTTCGTATTGTGACTTCAATCAAAGAAATGGACAAAGTTCAAGACGGCGACGTACTTGTATCTGACATGACTGACCCAGATTGGGAACCAGTAATGAAACGTGCAGCTGCGATTGTCACTAACCGTGGTGGCCGTACTTGTCACGCTGCGATTATTGCACGTGAGCTTGGTGTTCCTGCAATCGTAGGTTGTGGTAATGCGACTGAAGTATTGACTGACGGTCAAGAAGTGACTGTTTCTTGTGCTGAAGGTGACACAGGCTTTATTTACGAAGGTGCTTTGGACTTTGAAATCCAACGTAATTCTATCGAATCTATGCCTAAACTTCCGTTCAAAATTATGATGAACGTAGGTAACCCTGACCGCGCATTTGACTTTGCTCAAATTCCTAACGAAGGTGTTGGTCTTGCTCGTCTTGAGTTCATCATCAACCGTATGATCGGCGTACATCCTAAAGCATTGCTTAATATTGACAGCCTACCACGTGAAACTCGTGCTGCTGTAATGTCACGTACTGCGGGTTATGCATCTCCTATCGAATTCTATGTTGAAAAACTAGTTGAAGGTATTTCTACACTTGCTGCAGCGTTTGCTGACAAACCAGTGATTGTTCGTATGTCTGACTTTAAGTCAAACGAATATGCAAACTTAATCGGTGGTAAGTTATACGAACCTGAAGAAGAAAACCCAATGCTTGGCTTCCGTGGTGCAAGCCGTTATGTATCTGACAATTTCCGTGACTGCTTCGAACTTGAATGCCGCGCACTGAAAAAAGCGCGTGACGAAATGGGCTTAACCAACATTCAAATCATGATTCCTTTCGTACGTACTGTTGCTGAAGCGAAACGTGTTATTGAATTGTTAGCGCTTAACGGTCTTAAACGTGGTGAAAACGGTCTTAAAGTGATCATGATGTGTGAACTTCCAACTAACGCATTATTGGCTGAACAGTTCCTTGAACACTTCGACGGTTTCTCTATCGGTTCTAACGACTTAACTCAGTTAACACTCGGTCTAGACCGTGACTCTGGTATCGTTTCTCACCTATTTGATGAACGTGATCCAGCCGTTAAAGCACTTCTTTCTATGGCAATCCATGCTTGTCGTAAAGCTGGCAAATACGTAGGTATTTGTGGTCAAGGCCCTTCAGATCACCCTGACCTAGCTAAATGGTTAATGGAACAAGGCATTGAGTCTGTTTCGCTTAACCCAGACTCAGTATTAGACACTTGGTTCTTCCTTTCTGAAGAAAAAGCTCAACAAGCTTAATAAACTGTGTTAAAAAAAGACCCACATGTGGGTCTTTTTTTTTATTTATACTTTTACAGACGTTTTTTGAGATTTTAGTTTTATGCAGATTTACTTGGCACGAAATAACCAACAAGCTGGTCCCTACACCTTAGAACAACTTAATCAAATGCTCGCGAGCCAACAAGTGTTACTCACGGACTTGGTTTGGCACCAAGGTATGACCGAATGGAAAGCTTTGGGTGAACTCACTCAAGGTCAGTTGGTTTATATGCCTGCAGGTTATATAGCACCGACAGCATTCGAATCAAATCAAACTGCAACTACGCCATCGAACACCTACGCACAGCCTCAAGCGGTACAATTGCAAACTAGCCTAGCCAGTATTCCTAAACGTGTTTTGGCTAAGATCGTTGATTTACTGCTTTGGATACCGGCAACTTTTATCTTAACGGCATTTTTTAATCCAAGTGAAAAGACACAATTTGCCAATCTAAATGAACAGTTTATGCAAGCTGTGATGACCCCAAATGCTGACCCTAATGTTTTACAAGCACTACAAACACAAATGGTTGAGATGTTTCCCAACCAAGCTTGGATTGCAATGTTTGCTTACCTCTTCATTATGCTTTTCATTCAAGCGTATTTGATTGCTAAATCTGGTCAAAGTATTGGTAAAAAAATCACCAAAATTAAAATCGTAGATGCCGAAACCAGCCAACCTGTAAACCTCATGCGTGGCTTCACTTTACGTAGTGTTTTATTTATTTTTCTGAACTTTTTATCGATGCCTTTAAGCGCAATCATTGATTCCGTTTTTATTTTCGGCAAAAAGCGTCAAACTTTGCATGACAAGTTAGCAAAAACCAAGGTAATAAACCAATAACTTTCACTTTTATTGAGGGATGAATTTCTCATCCCTTTTTTGTGCATTACATTGAAATTAAAATAAAATTCAGATAAAAAAAACACAATCCCGACCAACAAAATAGGGTTTTAATACAGTCATTTAAAGCATCTTTATGTATAGCTTAGTTTGCCGATATCAGGCATAATGCCCTACAACGTAGCGGTGTCACATCATTGTGAACTTTTTTTCATATCTGAAAAATCACAATCATGCGACACTTTATTCGCTATCCCAATTTTAAAAATTAGGGAATGGGACTCTTCACCGAGGTTGTAAAATGAGACAAACAATTTTAGCTGTATTGTCTTTATCTGCGATCGCTGCACTCTTAACTGGGTGTGGTGGTGATATGGTACTTCTAAACTCAAAAGGTCCAGTTGCTGAAGGTCAGTCAAACCTCATGCTTACTGCGATCTACCTAATGTTGTTGGTAGTTATTCCATCAGCACTTATGGCTCTTTGGTTTGGTTGGAAATATCGCGCGTCAAATAAAGATGCAGACTATGCACCTACTTGGGCACACTCGACTGCAATTGAAGTTGTAGTTTGGGGTATTCCCGTAATTATTATCGCTATTTTAGCTTGGTTAACTTGGTGGGGTTCCCACAAGTATGACCCTTACCGTCCACTCGAGTCAGATAAAGCTCCTTTAACTGTTCAAGTTATTGCTGAACAATTTAAATGGATCTTCATCTACCCTGAACAAGGCATCGCGACTGTAAACGAGATCCGCTTCCCTGAGAAAACTCCTGTAAGCCTTCGTTTAACATCTAACTTCACAATGAACTCATTTTTCATTCCGGCGTTAGGTGGTCAGATTTATGCTATGGCAGGTATGCAAACTCACTTGAACTTATTAGCTGATGAAACTAGTCCTGCTGAAGGCTTCCGTGGTTTCTCTTCTAACTATTCAGGTTATGGCTTCTCACAAATGCGCTTCCGTGCACATGCTGTGACTGATGCTCAGTTTGCTGAATGGGTTTCTGCTGTTAAAGCTGGTAATGGTTCTTCAGTTAATCCTGAAGCGGTTCAAAAAACTGTTTTAGACCAAGCTGAATTTGCAACCTTACGTGACGGCAACCGTTCTAAACACCAGATCGAAGTTTTAGTTGCCAAAGCAACTACTCCTGAAGAGAAGGCTCTAGCTGAAGCAATGAAGCCTTACCCTACTAAGCCACACCCAGTGACTTACTATTCTTCAGTTGAACCTAAATTGTTCGAATCAGTGATTAACAAATACATGAGCAACTACCACGGTGCTGATCATACAGCTACTGTTGGACACGAAGCTGCTGCTTCTGAAGCTCATGCAGGCGTTGAACATGCGACTGTTGCAGGGGAATAAGACATGAGCTTATTAGGTAAGTTAGGACCAGATGCAATTCCACACGACCCAATCGTGTTGGTTACTGTTGCAATGATGATCCTTGGCGGTATCGCAATTGTTGCTGGTATCACCTACTTTAAAAAATGGGGCTACTTGTGGAACGAATGGTTCACATCTGTAGACCATAAAAAAATTGGTATCATGTATATCCTCGTGTCAATTGTCATGCTTGTGCGTGGTTTTGCCGATGCGATTATGATGCGTCTTCAACTGTTCCTTGCAAAAGGTGGCGGTGAAGGTTACTTACACCCAGAACACTATGACCAGATCTTTACTGCCCATGGCGTAATCATGATCTTCTTCGTAGCAATGGGTCTAGTTGTTGGTTTAATGAACGTTGCTGTACCACTTCAAATTGGTGCACGTGACGTAGCATTCCCATTATTAAACTCTCTTAGCTTCTGGTTATTCGCCGGCGCTGCGGGCTTGATGATGGCTTCTCTTGCAATTGGTGAATTCGCTGCAACAGGTTGGATGGCTTACCCTCCACTTTCTGGCATCGAATACTCTCCAGGTGTAGGTGTAGACTACTATATCTGGGCACTTCAGGTTTCTGGTCTAGGTACGCTTCTTACTGGTGTTAACTTCTTCGTTACCATCATCAAAATGCGTGCGCCTGGCATGAAACTTATGGACATGCCTATTTTCACTTGGACTGCATTAGTTACTGTAGTGCTTATCGTTGCAACATTCCCAGTTTTGACTGCGACTATTGCAATGCTTTCACTTGACCGTTACTTCGGCTTCCATTTCTTTACAAATGACATGGGTGGTAGCCCAATGTTGTATGTAAACTTGATTTGGACTTGGGGTCACCCGGAAGTTTACATCTTGGTATTACCAGCTTTTGGTATTTACTCAGAAGTTACTGCTGTGTTCTCACGCAAAGCGTTGTTCGGCTACAAATCTATGGTGTACGCAACTGTAGCAATTGGTGTTCTTTCACTAGTTGTATGGGTTCACCACTTCTTTACAATGGGTGCTGGTGCCAACGTTAACGCGTTCTTCGGTATCATGACCATGATCATTGCGATCCCTACTGGTGTGAAAATCTTCTCTTGGTTATTCACCATGTACAAGGGCCGCATCACCTATACAACTCCAATGCTTTGGACACTTGGCTTCCTTGTGACTTTCGGTATTGGTGGTTTAACAGGCGTATTAATGGCAGTTCCACCAGCGGACTTCTTAGTACACAACTCTTTATTCCTTATCGCTCACTTCCATAACGTAATTATTGGTGGTGTAGTGTTCGCGATGTTCGCGGGTATCATTTTCTACTGGCCAAAAATGTTTGGTTGGAAATTGAATGAAACTTGGGGTAAAGCAGCGTTCTGGTTCTGGTTCTTCGGTTTCTACTTTGCATTCATGCCACTTTATATCCTTGGTTTCATGGGTATGACTCGTCGTTTGAATACATATGACAACCCTGAATGGGATCCGTACTTAGCGATCGCTTTATTTGGTTCTGTATTGGTTGCTATCGGTATCTTCTGTTTTGTTATGCAAATCGTTGTTGGTTTCCTTCAACGCAAAGACAACATGGACGTTACTGGCGATATCTGGGATGGTCGTACTCTTGAGTGGGCTACTTCATCTCCTTCACCATTCTATAACTTTGCTTATCTTCCAAAGATCAATGGTATTGATACTTTCTGGACTGACAAAGAAAATGGTGTTGCTTACGCTAAGCCAACTACATACGAAGACATCCATATGCCTACAAACCGTGCGGCAGGTTTCGTAATTGCAATGTTTATTACAGTTATGGGCTTCGCATTAATCTGGCATATCTGGTGGTTAGTCGTTGTAACTTTCATTGCTTCAATTATCAGCTTCATCGTTTCTTCTTTCACTAAGAAAGTTGACTACTATGTTCCAGCTGCAGAAGTTGAACGTATTGAAAATGAACGCTACGCGCTTCTTGAAAAACATTTGAAGAAGGACTAAGACAATGGCTGAAGTACTTCATCACGACAACCACGGACATGACGAACATCATCATCACGATGATACTGACATCACTGTCTTTGGTTTCTGGACTTACTTGATGAGTGACTTGGTTCTTTTCGGGACACTCTTCATCGCGTTCGCTGTATTAAGTAGCCACGTTCCAGTGGGTACGCCAAGTGCACAAGAGCTGTTTGGTGAATCTTTAGGTTTCGTTTTAACTGAAACTTTCGCCCTTCTTATCTCTTCTGTAACTTTTGGTTTTGCTGTTCTTGCGGCATACAAGAAAAATGTTGGTCAAGTTTTAACTTGGTTAGCAGTTACTTGGGTATTTGGTGCAGCCTTCATTGGCATGGAACTTTATGAGTTCAATCATTTAGTTCATGCTGGTCATGGCCCAAGCACAAGTGCGTTTTTATCTGCGTTCTTTACTTTAGTTGGTACGCACGGTATTCACGTAACTTCTGGTTTGGTATGGATGCTTGTGTTGATGTTCCAAATCAAGAAATATGGTTTGACACTTCCAAACACTCGTCGTCTTGCTTGCCTAAGCTTGTTCTGGCACTTCCTTGACATCGTTTGGATCTGTGTATTCAGCGTTGTTTACTTGATGGGAGTTATCTAATGAGTCACGATCATAACTCTGCTGGTGCAGCTCACGGTAACGTTAAACAATATACAATCGGTTTTATTCTTTCTGTTCTACTTACCGTAATTCCATTCGGTATGGTAATGGCAGGTGGTTTTAGCCGTGGTCTATTGGTTGCCGTAATCGCGATTACTGCGGTTGCTCAGGTTCTTATTCAGTTAGTTTACTTCCTGCATATGAACTCTTCTTCAGAGCAACGCTGGAACGTGATTGCATTTGTTTATACAATCCTCACAATTGCTATCCTTTTAGTAGGTTCTGTGTGGATTATGAACTACCTTCACTTCAACATGATGATCTAAACTGGTCGTCATGCTGAAAAAGTATTTATTCCTGACTAAACCAGGAATTCTCTTTGGTAACTTTGTTACCGCTTTGGGTGGCTACTTTGTAGCTGCCCAAGGTTCTGTAGATTTCCTTCTGTTGCTTCTTACCCTCTTAGGCACCCTCTTTGTGGTCGCTTCTGGATGTGTTGTCAATAACGTTATTGACCAAGACATCGACTCAAAAATGCAACGCACACAAAATCGTGCGATGGTTAAAAAATCAATCTCGATTCCTGTTGCTTTAGTTTTTGCTTTAGTTTTAGGTGTATTTGGTTTTAGCATTTTATGGTTCTGGGTAAATGCTTACGCTTTTCTTTTTGCTGTTATTGGTTTTGTCGTATACGTTGGTTTTTACAGCTTATGGACAAAACGAACAACAATCCATCAAACCATTATCGGCAGTCTTTCTGGCGCAGCGCCACCTGTAATCGGGTATACGGCTGTTGCAAACCAGTTTGATTTAGGTGCATTACTGATTTTTATTGGTTATGCATTTTGGCAAATGCCTCATTCTTGGGGAATTGCAGTTTACCGATTTGATGACTACAAAAATGCAGGAATTCCAATTTTACCTGTAGCACGTTCAATTCACCGTACCAAGGTTGAATCTTTGGTTTACGTGATTTTGTTCTGCATCACCATGAACGGTTTATACTTTTATGGTTATGCCAATTGGATTTATATGATTGTCCTGAATGCCTTAAGTCTGTATTGGATTTATTTAACCATTCAAGGATTCAAAGCTGAAGATGATCAAATTTGGGCAAAACAATATTTCATGTTTTCAGTCAAATTGATCACAGTGATTAGTTTAATTTTTAGTTTTACTTCCACTGCCCCTCTGAAGCCAATTGTATTTTTTTAAAGAAGATAGAGTTTTACTCTATCTCTTTTTATTTCTAGGCATCTTCAATGCAAAGCAAAAATTTAAATCGAAATACTACTATACACACTAAAACTGTTTTAACGCTGATTCTCCCAATATCTACCCATGTACAATAGATTTCAGACAAGTACAAAAATATTTCATATTTGTATTAGGATTCAAATCGATATCTACAATCAAATATGACAAAAGATCTTTAATTTAAATCAAATTTATATCATTACAACGTCTATATGATCGTAACTCATCAAATACAAGATAAGCTCCCCGCAATTAAAAACATATCTCCTATTTTACAATCTGCATCCGATTCTAGCTGTGTATTAAAGATAGTCATTAAACCACAAAATAATTAAGCCTTTTTAGGTGTATGCCTTGTATTTCAAACCTAAACGCTCTAAAATTCACGCTTCGCAAACTTTGCGACACAACTTTAGTTGTGACTCCTTGCTTCAATCAATTAATGATTGGGGCTGCCTAAACCGTAAGGAGCTGACAATGCGTCACTACGAAATCGTACTATTGGTACATCCAGACCAAAGCGATCAAGTTGTGGGTATGGTAGAACGTTACCTAACTCACATCAAAGAAGCTGAAGGTCAAATCCACCGTCTTGAAGACTGGGGCCGTCGTCAATTGGCTTACCCAATCAACAAGATCCACAAAGCTCACTACATTCTTATGAATGTTGAGTGTGGTCAAACTACTCTTGATGAGCTAGAAGAATTGTTCCGTTACAACGATGCAATCATTCGTAGCCTTATCATCCGTCGTGAAAACGCTATCACTGAAGAGTCACTATTGGCTAAGAGTGCTGAAGAAAAACGTGCGCGTAAAGCTCAACGTGAAGAAGCACAACAAGCTCAAGACTCTGCTGAAGCATAAGGAGAACATAACATGGCACGTTTTTACCGTCGTCGCAAGTTCTGCCGCTTTACAGCTGAGAACGTTACGTACATCGACTACAAAGATATCGACACTTTAAAACAGTACATCACTGAAAACGGCAAGATTGTTCCTAGCCGTATTACAGGTACTAAAGCTCGTTACCAACGTCAATTAGCGCTTGCTATCAAACAAGCTCGCTACTTGTCTTTGATCCCTTACACTGACAATCATAAGTGAGGTTGAGCTGTGGATATTATCTTATTACAACGCATTAAAAACCTTGGTAAATTAGGCGATAAAGTTTCAGTTAAAGCTGGTTACGGCCGTAACTTCCTTATCCCTCAAGGTAAAGCAGTTGCTGCTACTGAAGCTAACACTGCTGCATTTGAAGCTCGTCGTGCTGAACTTGAGAAACAAGAAGCTGAAGTATTAGCTGCTGCTCAAGCACGTGCTGACCAATTGAACGAAGTTAACATCGTGATCACTGCTAAAGCTGGTGACGAAGGTAAACTATTCGGTTCTATCGGTACTCGTGACATCGCTGACGCGTTAACTAATGCTGGTCTTGTTGTAGACCGTGCAGAAGTTCGTTTACCAAATGGTGCGCTTCGCAACACTGGTGAATTCAACATCGCAATCCAATTGCATCATGATGTTGTTGCAGAAGTACTAGTTACTATCGTAGCTGAGTAATTTCTTGCAAAGAAAAGAGCATGCTTACGCATGCTCTTTTTTTATCTGTAAAAAATAGTGCTCCAACTTTTTTTATATTTTTAACTCTTCATTCAATTCAATGAATGACGAATTAATCGGAAATACTTGTTCGCATTTCTGTAGAAAACGCCTATCATTTCAGTTAAATGAAGAGTTGAAAAACTGTCATTAGCACCCATTTCCATCACATTAAATGGTTTCAGCATCAGGGATTTTTATGTCACAGGCGAATGCCATCAAGCCAAACTCTACGCCAACAGCAAAAACCACAGAACAAAGTTCGTTGAAAGAGTTTCGTACCCCACCCCATAACCTTGCGATTGAACAAGCCGTGCTTGCTGCACTGATGACCGTTGCAGAATCTTTTGAGCAAGTGGGTGATGTACTGACTGAAGCTGATTTTTATGCGACCCGTCATAAATATATTTTCCGTGCCATCGACCAGCTATCAAAAGATAGCTCTCCTTATGATGCGGTCTTGGTCAATGACTGGCTGATTAAACAAAACTTGCTCGATGCTGCAGGTGGCGAAGAATATCTGATGCAACTGATGTCAGATTCACCTTCAAGTTTCTATAATCTTGAAACTTATGCTGCAAAAATTAAAGAATTTTCCACTTTACGCAGCATGATTAAAGTCAGCTCAGAAATTTTACAAAATGCCTATGACACCAAAGGTCGTACGGTCAGTGAAATTTTAGATCTCGCAGAAACCAATATTTTCTCGATTGCCGAGCAACACAACAACAACGCCAAAGCACAAGGCCCTAAAGCTATTAACTCTGTCGTTGCTAGTGTTTTTGATAAGTTGAATGAACTTTCACAAACTGAAGGCAGTATCACGGGTTTAACCACTGGATTTGTAGAACTTGATAATAAAACCTCAGGTATGCAAGCAGGCGATTTGATTATTGTGGCGGCCCGTCCATCGATGGGTAAAACTACTTTTGCCATGAACTTGGTTGAAAGTGTGCTGTTTAATAACAACCTGCCCGCTCTAGTTTACTCTATGGAGATGCCCGCTGACTCGATTGCGATGCGTTTGATTTCATCATTCGGTCGTGTACACCAAGGGCATTTACGTGCAGGTAAAATGGATGCTGATGAATGGTCAAAAGTCACCAGTACCATTGTGCATCTCCAAGAAAAGAATTTGTATATCGATGACTCGTCTGCACTACCTCCAACGGAAGTACGTGCCCGCGCGCGCCGAATTGCCAAAATGCATGGCGGTAAACTTGGCTGTATCATGGTCGATTATTTGCAGCTTATGAAAGTACCCGGTATGGGTGATAACCGTGTTGGCGAGATCTCGGAAATTTCTCGAAGCTTAAAGGCACTGGCTAAAGAAATGCACTGCCCAGTAATTGCACTGTCTCAGTTGAATCGATCACTGGAAAACCGTCCTAATAAACGCCCAGTGATGTCCGACTTACGTGAATCGGGTGCAATCGAGCAGGATGCCGATTTGATCATGTTTATTTACCGCGACGAGGTTTATAACAAAGAATCTAAAGAAGCGGGTACTGCAGAAATTATTATTGGTAAACAGCGTAATGGTCCTATTGGTACTGTGCGCCTTGCCTTCGAAGGTCAATACACCAAATTTAGTAACCTCTCCCCTGAGTTTTATGCTCAGTATGATGATGAAGAGTAAAGACTCTTTATCATCCATTAATTCATCGACCCTGTAGGAGTATTTAGGGTGCGCCAAGCTACAGTTTATATTGATCAACAAGCACTTCAATATAATTTAAACCGTGTCAAACAACTTGCCCCAACCGCTAAAATTGTAAGCATGGTAAAAGCCAATGCTTATGGACATGGAGTTAAAGACTGCTTAGCAGCCTTAAAAGACAGTGATGCCTTCGGTGTTGCCTGCCTAGAAGAAGCCTTAGAAATTCGTGAACTGGGTTATGAACAGCCAATTACACTCATTGAAGGGATTTTTTCAGATGATGAAATGCAAATTATCATCGATAAAAAAATTGAATGTGTGGTGCATCATCAGCAACAACTAGATTGGTTACGTGAGCATAAAGATGCCTATATCGCTCAAGGTCTGAAAGTTTGGGTTAAACTCAACAGCGGTATGAACCGTTTAGGTTTTAAAGTACCTGAAATTATTGATGTTATCAATGCATTAAAGGCGGACGGTTTTACTTGCGTACTGGCTATGCATTTTGCCAATGCTGACGCAGAAAATCATCCACTAAATGACCAACAACGTGAACAATTTTTACACGTAAAAGAAGCCTGTGCGCCAATCATGGGTTCGTGCTGTAACTCAGCTGCAATTTTCAAATGGCCAGAACTGAATTTTGATTTTGTTCGCCCAGGCATCATGCTATATGGCGCTACACCTTTTGCAGACCGTTCTGTAGAAGCATTAGATCTTAAACCGGTGATGACCTTTACCGCTGAAGTCATAGCTTTAAATACCATTCAAGCTGGTGAATCTGTGGGTTATGGATCGACTTTTGTTGCAGAGCAAGAAATGAATCTTGCGATTGTGTCGATTGGTTATGGTGACGGTTATCCACGTGCCTTCCCTAAACAAAACTATGTATCTATTCAAGGACAGAAAACACGTGTGATTGGTCGTGTTGCCATGGATATGATTGCGATTGATATCACTGGTATGAATGCACCAATAGGCACTGAAGTTGAGCTTTGGGGTAAAGACCGTTTAGTTGATGACGTTGCAGAAGCGAACGGAACCATTGGCTATGAATTATTATGCCGTATGAGCGCGCGCCCTGTACGTAAATTAGCTTAATTAGCCAAATCAAAAAGCCTAGATCAAATCTGGGCTTTTTTTATTCGCTTTTTAAATTGATCTATTCGTTGATCAAATCGTTATTGAAAATAGTCAGCTGTTGGTTTTGCCAATTCTATTAAGCCCTGACGCAATGCTTCCGACCAGCCTTTACTGATCATGGTGAAGTATGGGTCTTCTTCATAAATGCGCTTACCATTTGGTATTTCTAAACTGTCCTTTTTATAAACCAAAGCATCTAAAGGCATACCTACAGACACATTCGAACGTATCGTTGAATCAAAAGAAATTAAGCAACAACGCATTGCTTCATCGAGTGGCATATCGTAACGCAAAGTTCGGTCAAGTATCGGCTTACCATATTTACTTTCTCCAATTTGAAAATATGGGGTATCCGGTGTCGCACAAATAAAATTACCTTGCGGATAGATATTATATAGCTGCATATCAGCGCTACCAATTTGACCACCTACTAATAAACTACAGTAATAATTACTTTGTTCTAAAATATCTGAGGTGACATCAGAGATAACTTTTTTTAAGGTATGCCCGACCAGTTCAGCCACTTCAAACATCGTATTTACACTATATAGATTCGGCTCTTGTTTGACTTCTAGTCTATTTTGTAAATGCCCGATGACCGCTTGTGTAGTAGCTAAATTCCCAGAGGTTTGGATGGTAATAAATCGCTCACCCGCAACACCAAAGGTATAAAGTTTACGAAAAACTGAAATATGGTCAACTCCTGCATTTGTACGTGTATCACTGACAAATACCATGCCATCTTTTAATCGTAATGCACAACAATAGGTCATTTTTATCCCTCTAAGATTAACAACTCAACACTTGTACAATTGAACTCATTGACTCAATACCACCTTTATCACGAACGCCTCGAACTGGAGCTACATCCCAGTAGTCCCGCCCAATCGCGACATAAATATGTGATTGTGGTGTAAATAGCTGATTACTGACATCAAAACAATACCATTTATTTTCGATATAGACTTCTACCCAAGCGTGACTGGCAAGGTGGCTACTATTCGGCACAAATAAATACCCAGAAATATAACGTGCAGGAATACCCAAATAGCGACACATTGCGATCATGACATGAGTATGATCCTGACATACCCCCTGCTTATAATGAAAAGCATCTATTGCAGAAGTATGTACAGATGTCTGATTCGAAACATAGGGAATATGCGCCAAGATCGCTTCAGCCAAACGAATTAGATTGACACGATTGATACGAGGGACATAACAATCGGCAAAACTTTTCATGTAAATGTCGCATTGCGTACTCGGCGTTGGCTGTAAAAACAATTTCGGGTTTAAATCATCCGCATTTGAATCATTTGAACTCAAATTCATCTCTACGATGCCCTGCGCCATAATGGTCATTTGAAGATAAGGTTCGCTCTGCGTTGTGGTCAACCACACATTACCAAAAGTATCCAATTGCATATCACGTTGCCCCGGCACACTCACATCCCAATTTTGCACCTGTTGATGCGCATTAGTGGATGGGGTCATTTTGATATATTGAATGCTTCTGCTAACCACATCAGTGTAAACATAATGGGTCTGATGGTTGATCATGAGCCTCATACAGCCACCTCAAACATATTTTGGATATGATCACTGAAATGGTAAAAATTTTGGCTATTCGGTTGTTGCTTTAGTGCCTGCCATGCCTCTTGCACACTTTCCCAGCCAAACTGAACTAAAGCGATTACGATATGTTCAATCTTCGCTAGGGTGTATTGAATCTCCTGCTGCATGCGTAACTGGCGATCAAGCTGCTCTATGGCTTGTCCTAAACTAAAAAATAAAAATACATCTTCAGATTCGGACTCTAAAACATCTTGGCAATCTGTTACCACGTCACAGATATAACCTGGGTTATCACTCGCATTACGAATTAAACGGCTGAGTTCTGCATAACTTTTTGCTGAAAGCACACCCCTTAAGTCCTGTATATTACTTTGGGCATATTTAAATTGGCTGGAAAATGACGCCGGTTGCTCCGCATTTAAAACCAATTCATTCATTGAGTCGGCATCGAAGGCTGGTAAACAAAAAGCATGTGCATAGTTCAATGCCATATCGACATCTTGAAATGGAAAAATACTGCATAAATATTGAGTGCGTGCTAAATAACGTCCCAACCAAAAAATATGTTCTGCATTACTGTTTAATAAAATCATGTTTTGCTCCTTCACTGGAGTGCTATGAGCGTAAATCGTCTACTACCCACGTATCTTTAATACCGCCGCCTTGCGAAGAATTCACTACCAATGAACCTGCTTGCATCGCGACACGAGTTAAGCCACCCGGTACAATTTCAGTTCGATATGGAGAACTCAGTACAAATGGGCGTAAATCGATATGGCGTTCCGAAACACCCGCCTCACTTAGGGTTGGGCTGACAGATAAATTTAAAGTCGGCTGTGCAATATATAAATGTGGTGCTGCGGCCACTTTATCTTTAAAGCTATTTAATTCTTGTAAAGAAGCTTGTGGACCGATCAGCATGCCGTAACCACCTGAACCCTGCGCTTCTTTGACCACCAATTTTTCGATATTCGAGAGCACATAATCCAATTCGTTCTGCTCACGACATTGATAGGTCGGCACATTTTTCAGGATCGCTTGTTCGCCTAAATAGAAATGAATCATTTTATCCACATATGGATAAATCGATTTATCATCTGCTACGCCTGTTCCTGGTGCATTTGCAATGACCACATTATGTTGCATATACGCTGACATGAGCCCTGCTACGCCCAAAGTACTGTCAGGTTTGAAACATAATGGATCGAGGAAAGCATCATCCACACGACGATAAATTACATCAACCTGTTGTCGACCTTTGATGGTTTTCACATAAACCTTATCGTTTTCTACATAAAGGTCACGCGATGTCACTAAGGGTACATCCATCTCCCTTGCCAAAAAGGCATGTTCATAATACGCACTGTTAAAACGCCCTGGGGTTAAAACCACGATAAACGGGTTATCGACGTAGGCATTTTCTGCAAGAATTTCACGTAAAAGCTGCGGATACTGCTCAATCCCCATAATGTTGCTTTGCTGGCAAAGTTCAGGCATCAGTTTTTGACTGATCTTACGGCTTTCTAGCATATATGACACACCCGACGGTGTTCTAAGATTATCCTCAAGAACGTAAAATTCGCCTGATTGATCACGTATGATATCAATGCCACTGATTTGGCTATAAATTTTACCTTTTAGCCCATGCATATACATTTGTGGCAAATAGGCTTCATGCGTTAAGACTTGCAGTTCAGGAATAATTCCTGCTTTTAAAATATCTTGTTGATGGTAGACATCATGTAAAAACAGATTGAGAGCTTTCACGCGCTGTGCACAGCCCAGTGATAAATTATTCCATTCCTTTCGTGCAATCACACGAGGAATAAGATCATAAGGAATAGTGCGTTCAATGCCCTCATCTTCGCCATACACTGTAAAGGTAATACCCTCATAGAGAAAATGTTGTTTTGCTACCTGATTTAGTTGTTTTAATTCATCAAGTGTATGCTGTGATAACCACTGCTCTATCCGTTGGCATGATTCTTTAGCTACCGTTTTGCAGTCGCGCATTTCATTAAAAAAATTCGAATTAAATTGATTAAACAGCGCATGTCCTCGAGTAAGAGGTAAATTTTTTAATGTAGAGACAGAAGTATTGACCAACTTTGCCTCATAACCCTCAATTCCATTTGAAGTTGTATTACGATTTTCTTTCAGCATAGCAACTCCATGTTTTTCTCATGTTTTATGAACTAGATAATGCAATATATATGCCATCAATAAATATGTTGCTTCTCTTTGATTATTTATGCATCATTTTTGCAAAGCGGTACAGCATCTAACTGCTCAAGTTTTGTCAAATTGCGTTATTAAAATCATCTTAGTTTTTTTCAGATGAAGACTTGCTTAACGCAGGAAGATTTCTTATTGTGTCCCACAGCATCATTTTATTTATTTAAGTTCAAGTTCAAGTTCAAGCACTAGATTATGTCTTCACAAGAAAAAGAAACGTCAAACAGCCTCTATCGTCAGTGGCAAATTCTTTCACGACTGTCCACAGGTAAGTGGATGGGTACTCGTGAATTACAAGAAATACTGAACCGTGAAGGCATTGATATCAGCCTACGCACCATTCAGCGTGACTTAAATCAAATTTCTCTGCGTTTCCCAATTGAGAGCAGTAAAACAACGCCACAAGGCTGGCGTTGGCGTTCCGATGCACCGATTCAAAGCTTGCCACATATGACCAGCTCGCAGGCGGTCACCTTTATGATGGTTGAGGAACACCTAAAACATTTGCTTCCACCAAGCTTAATTGAAGAAATGAATCCTTGGTTTGATCTCGCACGTCGAAGTTTGTCGTCGCAAAATAATGTCCGTCAGTGGATTAACCGCGTGCGAATCGTGCCAGCTACTCAGCCATTGATTCCTCCTGTGGTTGAAAAAGCTGCACAGCAATCAATTTATGAAGGCTTACTACAAGACAAACAACTCGAATGTCTTTATCAAGGTCGTGGACAACAAAGTGAAGAAAAGACCTATATTTTAAATCCACTGGCTTTGGTCCAAAAAGGTGCAATTATTTATTTGGTTTGCACACGTCATGACAAAACAGACATCCAAACCTTTGCTTTACATCGTTTTAAATCTGCTACGGTCTTAAATTCACGTGCATTACACCCTGTCGATTTTGATATTGATGCCTATATTGACTCTGGAGCGCTTGGCTTCCGTGTGGACTTCAATAAACCGACTGAAATGATTCAACTTAAATTAACCATGTCTGAAGCAGAGGCGGTTTATTTTGAAGAAAGTCAGCTAAGTAAAGATCAAGTGATACAAAAAACCGAAGATGGCTGGGTTGAAGTCAGTGCAACAGTACCATTTACCTCTCAATTAACATGGTGGCTGCGTAGTTTTGGTAAAAAGATTCAGAAAATTGAACCTGAAGAAGTCGCTATTGTTGTACAACAACGCAATGACTAAACCGATCTCAGACTTTCTGCTACCTGAAATGTTAAATTTGAGGTAGCATTTTTTATTTCACAACGAATACTTATCACATAATCTAGGCTTAAATTTTCTTAAAATATCAACACATAAAAAAGTCCCAACGCTGGGACTGGATAATTTCTTAGAATATTTTTGTAATTTTAGTCGTTTAAGTCAAAGGAACTACAGCATAAGTTCCTGCTGAATACCTTATGCCGTAGCGCTAATTTCTCATGGCTATAATCAATTACTGACATAGGCAGGCTAGGTCGGCATTATTATAACGAATAGATTTCATAGTCATATTCAGCACCTCGTGTTTAGAAAGTAAAATCACTTTAACCTCCATTTTGCGTACTGTGAAATAACAAGAACCGCGCTGCTTTTCACAAATTTTCTTAAAGAACATTCCTGCTTTTCTTATCTGATTTGGCTTTAAATGAAAAATTCATCCAACTTCAATGTTGTTTTTTATAAATGCTACACTGAATCAACAAATTAAAGCTTGAGCATTGTGCATAAACTCGGCAAATTATGAGCAAATGAGCTGAATAAGATTTTTCAAAATATGGCCAGTCCAGCGCAAACTATTCGCCACAAGCTACTAAATACTTTTTTTTCTCGGCATTCCATTTGGTTTGCTTGTATTTTTATATTCCTACTCATTTCGAGTTTTCATTTAGGTTATTCCCCGCGTTATATTCAATATTTTATTCCACAAACCTTATTGAATAGTATCTGGGTCATTACTGGGCTTTTAAGCTTATTGGGTTTGTATGACGTCATACAAAACAAACATTCGATTTTAAAAAATTACCCTATCATGGGGCACTTTCGTTTTCTATTTGAAGAATTTCGACCTGAAATTCGCCAATATTTTATTGAATCTGATCAAGATGCACTGCCCTTTTCTCGTATGCAACGTAGCTTGGTCTATCAACGTGCAAAAAATCAAAATGCAGATAAACCATTTGGTTCAATTGTTGATGTTTACCAAAATGATTACCGCTTTATCAATCACTCCTTGTCACCTTGCATTCCTGCCATTCCTGAAACATTCCGTATTAACATCGGCAATGAGCAATGTAAGCAACCGTATAGCGCATCGATATTAAACATCTCTGCGATGAGCTTTGGTAGCTTAAGTGCCAATGCCATTCGTGCCTTAAACTTAGGCGCAAAAATGGGCAATTTCTACCATGACACCGGTGAAGGCAGTATTAGTCCTTATCACTTGGAAAATCGTGGCGACATTGTTTGGGAACTCGGTAGTGGTTACTTTGGCTGCCGTACGATTGATGGTCAATTCGACCCTGTACGTTTTGCTGAACAAGCCAAGCACCCTCAAGTCAAAATGATTGAGATCAAATTATCTCAAGGTGCAAAACCAGGCCATGGTGGCATTTTACCTAAAGACAAAATTTCCGAAGAGATTGCTCAAATCCGTGGTGTCAGCCGTGAACATGACTGTATCTCTCCATCTAGCCATCCTGCCTTTAGCACCCCTATTGAAATGATGCAATTTATTCAGCAATTGCGCGAACTGTCAGAAGGCAAACCTGTGGGTTTTAAACTGTGTATCGGGCAACCATGGCAATTTATGAGTATCGTAAAAGCCATGTTACATACAGGGATTACACCTGATTTTATCGTAGTGGATGGTTCTGAAGGTGGGACTGGCGCTGCGCCGATTGAATTGATTGATAATATGGGTACGCCACTGCGTGAAGGCCTACTCTTTGTTAATAACACCCTGATTGGTGCAGGCTTACGTTCAAAAATTAAAGTCGGTGCCAGTGGTAAAATTATTAGTGCTTTTGATATTGCCAGTACCATGGCAATTGGTGCAGATTGGGTGAACTCAGCTCGTGGCTTTATGTTTGCAGTCGGGTGTATTCAAGCTCAAAGCTGTCATACCAACCAATGTCCAGTTGGCGTTGCAACGCAGGACAAAGACCGTCAAAAAGCCATCCATGTTCCGACCAAAGCAGAGCGTGTTTTTAATTTCCATAAAAACACCATGCATGCTTTATCTGAACTTATTGCCTCAGCAGGTTTACAACATCCATCAGATATCCGTGCGCACCATCTAGCGCAGCGGATTAATAACCGTGAAATTAAAAACTATGCACAACTACATTTTTGGTTAAAAGATGGGGAGTTACTCAGCTGTGAAAATAAAGATGAGGAAAACTTCTATTTCCGTATGTGGAATATGGCTCATCTAGAAAAGTTCTGACCCTTACCCCATAAAAAAAGAGGCGACTACGCCTCTTTTTTTTCGTCTAGATCCATCACACTGATTAAGGTAAGCTGTGCTCAATCGTCAATTAGTAACTGATGTTACGCGCGTAAAAGTAAATACGCTTTTTTAAAATAATTTTTAAGCCTATTCGACGGAGTCTTACATCTAGGGCTTAAATAAAGGGATTACCCTTCGGCTGGAGGTACTCTTACGAAACGTTGTTTCTCATTTGGTAAAATGAGAAGCAAAGCTTCGCAAGGAAACCATCTTGCGGTGCAATGCACCTCACCGACAAAACTCGTTCACTAGCGTCAAATTATTCAAAGTATTACAAAAACATTTTTGATTAGGAGTAGTCCAGTCTCAAACACTTGCGGATGACCTTCCCGCGTATCGTACTTTTATTTAAATCAAATTACGCTCCTGATGTTAGTGCGTAACATCAGTTAGTAATAAGACTTACTGTTGGATTGAGCATGCAAGAATGCCGGGATCAAACCTGTTAATGCAGCACGAATATCGGCACGTTCATTAATCAGCTGATGCGAACCTTCTTCAAGCATAAGAAGCGTCTGTAAACGAAATTTACGACGTATAAACTCAATGTTATAACGCCAATCTACAGTTTGATCCTGTGCGCCTTGCGCTAACCACACTGGAATACGACACGCTGGGCGTTCCTCCATCTCCTGCATCCATTTTGACATGGCCAAAATCCAATCCATCCCCATCATTCGTGGTTGTAGAGGATCTTTTAAGCGGACGAAACGTAAAAACTCAGGGTTATGATTATTCCGTCTAAAATGACGTGGCACTTCACGTTTAATACGACGAATAATGCCTAATCCAACCGAGTTATGCCACCATGCCGTTTTTGCAGGGCGAATCAGCGGAGATAATAATAAAACCCGTTCGACATATGGGTTTTTGCGATGTTCAGCAAAATCTAACAGATGATGCAGCCAAATCGCTCCACCCGTGCTCTGTCCAATCCCTAACCATGGCGTCGGTAATTGAGCCGCATGTTTAACATAACGATATACCGCTTCCAAAACTTGTTGGTAATGGTCAAAGTTTTGAATACTGGCTGGCGAGCCATTACTTAGACCATGCCCCGGTAAATCATAGGTTAAAACACTAAAACCTTGATCTAAGAGTTCACGAATAATCGGCTGATATATTCCACTATGCTCTAAATAACCATGCAATAAAAATACAGTGCCTTTAATGACATCCGTTTCAGTCTTCAGTTTCGGTTGAAACACTTGTACGTGTAATTTGAACAAAGGCATTTCTACATAGCCTTGCCAATGTTCACATTTCAAGGCATCTAAACCATAAAGTCGTCTATAAGACTGTATTTCAACACTAGGCTCAAAAGGTCGATTTAAATTTAGCGGTTCTAATACTTGTGGGGTTAATTCTCGACTTGGAACAGGAAGATCTAATTGTTTAAGGATCGAAGGATTAAGAAATGGGATATCTGACATTATGGGACCTCCCGACAGTCACTTGAGCCAAACCAAACGTCACGTAAGGTGGCTAATAATTCATAATTAGCACGACGACTATGGTCATAATTTTTTTCACTTGGTCGCCATGTAGTTAATGTTGTTGGCATGGGTGCAACAACAGGAATGGTTTCGATACCATTTAATGCAAATAAACGACGTGTTCGAGGCATATGATATTGGTCAGTGATTAAAATCACCGTCGGTGCTCCACCTTTTTTCTGCAAAAGCAACGAACTAAAACGCGAATTTTCGCAAGTATTCATACTGCGGTCTTCAAGCAATTTCGCATCAACATCATATTGCTTTAACCATGCTTGCATATACGGTGCTTCTACACCACTGAGCACAATCGGTAACTTATTGGCTCGTTCAACATCGAGTGTTTTTTCCAGTCGAAGTCGTGTGTAGTCATTCACTACGATATCTTTATCATTTTTATCTAAGGTTAAACCACCACCTAACACCACGATCGCATACGGCTCTGCGGTTGGCTGCTTCAGGGTTTTATCTTTCATTTTGGCAAGATCAAGATATGTTTCATCATCGATCGGTTCCGCTTCTGAAGCCGATTGCTCAATTTCATGGTTTTTTAAGAACTCGGTATATTGAGTCATCAGTCCTTTATTTTCCGCACTATTGAGCTCAAGCAGCTCTTTCATTTTTTGAGCAGGATTTTCCGCCAATGCTTCAGAAGAAGCCGCCTCGGACGCAGAAGGATTCAGCAGAGGTACTTTCGGTATGTCCTTTTGACTATCATTCTTTTCTTTTTCATGTTCTTCTTCAATGAGCTGCTGTAACGCCTTATAACGTGCTTGTATAAGGGTTAAATCTTGAGGCTCATCAGACTGTATGGCTTGCTCCATGAGTTTTAAATACGCTTGGCGCGCTATCCATAAGTCAGAACCCGGCTCATAGTTATCATCATCACTCAAGGCGCCGAGTTTTTGACTTTGCGCTGCGAGCTGATTGACTTCTACAGGAACGAAATAATTTAAACTTTTAACGATCAATTTAGAATAAAACGGCGTATAGATAAAAATCATTAGACAGCCCAAAAGTACAAATAGCACTGCGGCAATTTGTACTAAGCGAACCATCCAATGTGTTTTATGCATAAATCTAAAACCTATGTGTTTTTATTGATCTGCGTGAGATCGAATCAAGCCATTTGTATCAAATAATACAGGCTCAGGATGTAGTTCAATATTAAATTTTTCAAAAACATCATGTTGTACAGCTTTGTAAGTTGTACGTACATCTTGCAGCGTGGCGTCCTGATAATTGACCAACACCAAAGCTTGCTTATGGAACATACCCACTGAACCCACAGATTTCCCTTTCCAACCTGCTTGGTCAATTAACCAGCCCGCTGCCAGTTTTACCGCATTATTCGGTTGTGGGTAATGGGGTAAATTGGGAAATTGCAGCGCAATTTGGTCAAAGGCTTGCTGGCTAATCACAGGATTTTTAAAGAAACTTCCGACATTTGGAAATTCTTTTGGATCTGGGAGTTTGGTTTGACGAATATGAATGACTTGTTGTTGTAGGTTTTCTGCACTTAAGTCTTCACCCACTGCCTGCTTTAAATCACCATAATTTAATTTTAAATCTGCATGTTTTAAAAGTTTAAACGTGACATGCGTAATAATAAAACGCTCTGGCTCATCTTTAAAAATACTATGGCGATATGAAAAATGACAATCGGCAGCGCTAATACTACTTTGCTGTTCTGTTACTCGGTCATAGACCTGTACAGATTCAATAAACTCACCCGCTTCAACACCATAAGCTCCAATATTTTGCACAGGTGAAGCACCGACTAAACCGGGTATCAATGCTAAATTTTGTAAGCCATAAAACTGGTGTGCCGTCGTCCATAGCACAAAGTCATGCCACACTTGCCCAGCACCCACTTTTAAAGTCTGTGTATCGGCATCGTCTTGTACATATTCAATACCTTGAATATCCATGTGCATCACTAAAGCATGTATTTGCTCAGGCAACAGCATATTACTGCCTCCTGAAAGTACCAATACATTTAATTGCTCAGCTTTGGCAAAGTCGAGCGCTGCTTGGATATCTTCTACCGATTGAACACGTACATAATGAGATGCTACAGCATCGAGGCTTAATGTATTAAATGGCTTAAGCTGAACCTGTGTTTGAATTTGCATTCTTAAACCTTAATTTTTTTGCTGTGCTTGTAACTGAGTTTTTAAATAATTGACCCAAGCCTGACTGCTAGATTCGCATTGATCTAATACATGTTCAAACCCTGCATCACCCCCATAGTACGGATCTGGTACTTCTTGTTGCGGATATTGGTGATCATGTTGACTCATCAAAGACACTTGTGCACGTAGTTGACCGAATTGTTGCTGCGCCTTTTGCATGAGGTTTTGAATATTGTCTAAATTTTCGTAGTCCATGGCCAAAATCAAATCAAATTCAATAAAATCATGAACCGTTAACTGACGTGCGCGTAATGCAGATAAGTTATAGCCTCGTAATTTTGCATGCTGTTGGCTACGAAGATCAGGCGCTTTGCCCGGATGATAATTGCTCGTACCCGCAGAGTCGACGTGAATATTGAGTTGCGCTTCATCACAAAAATGTCTGAGAACCACTTCAGCCGTAGGTGAACGGCAAATATTTCCTAAACAAACACACAACACCTTATATGGCGTGCTGGATGACATAACAACCTCAAGACTACTTTTATTTCAAGCGTCTTATGTTAAGTTATTTACAGGATGAATCCTATATCAACACTCAAGAATAATGTTTATTTGGATATAAAAAATTAGGGATAAGCCAATGAGTCAATTTCAGTTTCAAACCGTCAGCAATATTATTTCAGGCTTAGGCTCTATTTCCCAACTGAGAGAGGTCCTAGACGACTTTCAAGCCAAACGTGTCATGCTTGTGACCGACCCCGGTATGTTGCAACAACAATTACATTTACCCATTTTGGATATTTTAGAAAGTATCCATCAAGATTATGTAATTTATTCTAGTATCCAAGCCGACCCTGCAGAACATATAGTTTTAGATGCAGTTCAATTTGCCAAAAATGAAAAAGTAGATTTGATTATTGGTTTTGGCGGTGGAAGTTCAATGGATGTGGCTAAAATTATTGCGATTTTGGCTCATCCTAAGCAAACACAACAGATCCGTGATTTATATGGTGTTGGTAATGCAAAACGACCACGCTTACCGCTCATTTTGATCCCGACAACGGCAGGGACCGGCTCTGAAGTCACACCAATCTCTATCGTCACTACAGGTGAAACCACCAAAACAGGTATCGTCTCCCCTGTACTGTATGCCGATGTCTGTATCCTCGATGCGAACTTTACATTAAATCTTCCCGCACACATTACCGCAGCAACCGGTATCGATGCCATGGTGCATGCCATTGAAGCCTATACATCAAAAATTAAAAAAAATCCGTATGCGGATATGCTTGCTAAACAAGCTTTGCGTTTATTAAATAAAAATTTAGCGCTGGTTTTACACGACGGACATAACCTCGAAGCGCGTCAGCACATGCTGGTCGGTTCAATGCTTGCAGGTCAGGCCTTTGCTAATGCGCCAGTTGCAGCGGTGCATGCACTCGCCTATCCACTCGGTGGACACTTTCATCTCTCGCATGGTCATACCAATGCACTGGTTCTCGCTGAAGTGTTAAAGTTTAATGCACCTCAGGCCAAGCAGCATTATGCAGAACTTATGAGTTGGCTAGACCCATACAGTACGGGCTGTACCGATGGTTTATGTGATTTATTTATTGATCATATGCAAAATCATTTAGATCAGAGCGGTTTAGTGCTTAAACTCAGTCAACTCAATGTGCCTGAAAATATGCTTGATCGTTTAGCAGAAGATGCGCTATTACAAACGCGACTATTACAAAATAATCCGCGAGAACTGCAGTTTGAAGACGCTCGCCAGATTTACCAATCGATCTATGCCTAAAGTTCACTCATTTTGAAATAAAGAAAATACCAACGATGAAACCTAAAACTAAACGCCGCCAAAACTATCGATTTTTATTTCCAATCCAAACACGTTGGGCAGACAACGATATGTATGGTCATGTCAATAATGTCATCTATTACAGCTATTTTGATACTGCTGCAAATGCACTCTTGATTCAACATGCCGGTTTTGATTTGCGAAATACCCCGATCATTGGTTTAGTGGTCGATTCAGCCTGCAGCTTTTTACAAGAGCTGTCCTATCCAGAAATCATTGAAGTTGGGGTTGCGATTGAAAAAATTGGTAATTCTTCACTGCGCTATGACTTGGCTATTTTTAAACAAGGACAAAATGAGGCTGCAGCCCAAGGACATTTCGTTCATGTGTTTGTTGACCGCCAAACACGAAAAAGCACCTCGATACCCGATGATATGCGAGATGCTTTAACTCAATTTTTACTTTAATTTTATATCCAGCTTGAAACTTATTTGAGCTGGATATTTTGCAACTCACCATCAAAGCTTTTGAGTAAGTCTTTCACAACAGGCTCAGCATGTAATAACTCATTTGCACGTGCAAAGGCCTTTTCCTTGCGGACATGTTGTAAAGCATACGGTGTGGTTTCTTCGACATCTTCAAAGCTGATATGGAAACGACATTTTGACCATTGCGCATGAATGGCTTGTTCCAATACATGCTGCAATTGAGTCACTAAAGCTTCGTATCGCTTTGGAATATGGAAAGTCGATTCACCGTCAATCGTACCTCGCATAATGCCATGCTGAGCCAACTCTTGTACCGCAGGTGAAAGTTGACTATTTCGGAACCAATACTCCCACTTTTCGACCGTCCACTCACCTTCAAGGGTTTGAGGCTGTAAAGTCAAAATATCTTGTGGCATCAAGGTAGAAGATGAACCCGTTTGAACAGCATCCGAAGAAACGGAACTTTGCGTAACTTGTGGTGATGCTAGATCAAAACCAGTGTCGCCTTGAGCACCCGAAACTGATTCATTCACCACATGTTGTGGTTCAATGGCATTTATCAAATGTGGCTGAGCTGTTTCAGGCTCTACACTTTTTGACTCTAAAGCTGTTGGTTCTAAAGGTGCAATATCTTCAAAATTTATAGCGCTCACATCAACTTCTTCAGTTTCAGTACTCGGCGTCGGATCTAAATCAAATAATGTATCTTCTGCCACGGCATCCATAACAAGCGTGTCATTTTGCTGTGTCGATACAGACTCAACCGGTGCAACCTCTTGCGTATCTAGAGTGCCATTTGCTGTAGAAGTTTGGCTTATTGCGTCTTCTTCAGGATCATCTAAAAAATCATCAGATGAAGGTTCATCAACTGCAGGTGCAGAAGCATAGCCATCATCGTCTTCATAATGTGAATCATCAAAATCATCGAAAGCTGGCGATGTGTCTACAGCGGGTACAGCTTCAGGCTGCTCAACAGTGGCAACCTGTGCAGCAGACTCAACAACGGTATTGGGTTGCTGCAAAGACTGTGTTTGAGTCGGCTGAACTGTTTCGGCCTGATTTTGAGCAAGCTGTGGCTGTGCGGCTGACTCTTGCTGTACGGCAGAGACCAACATTTCGTTTGGCTGTAATGGACGGAATGCTAATAGACGTAGCACACACATCTCAAAACCTTGCTCTTGCGTGACTGCCAACTGCAAGTCTGCCCGACCTTTGCATGCGACTTGATAATACAACTGCAAATCTTGTGCTGAAATCAACTGCGACAGTTGCATAATTTTTTGATTGATCTCAGCGCTATATTTCAACGCTAAGTCTGGCAAGTATTGTAATAATGCCAGTTCATGTAACGTTGAAATCAACTGATCTAATACCAGCGAAACATCCAGCGCTTGTTGACGGAATTGCATGAGTAAAGCACTCACGCGTTCACGCTGATTTTGATGAATGGCTAAAATCAAATCGTAAATGATCGTACGGTCAATTAGGCCCAACATGTCTTTAACATCTTGGTGCTGAATTGAACCCTGACCATAGGCAATCGCTTGGTCAGTCAGTGACAATGCATCACGCAGTGAACCTTGAGCCGATTCAGCAATTTGCCAAATCGCATCTTGCTCCGCTTGAATTTGTTCTTTTTGTAAGATATCTGTCAAATGCGATGTGATTTCATCCACCGCTAAAGGACGCAAAGTAAATTGCAAGCAACGTGAAATGACAGTAATCGGTAATTTTTGTGGATCTGTAGTAGCAAATAAGAACTTCACATGCTCTGGCGGTTCTTCTAGAGTCTTTAATAACGCGTTAAATGAATGCGTAGAGAGCATATGCACTTCATCGATCAGATAAACCTTGAAGCGACCTTGGGTTGGTGCATAAGGAACGTTGTCGAGAAGTTCTCGGGTATCTTCAACTTTGGTCCGTGATGCCGCATCGATTTCAATTAAATCAATAAAACGGCCTTCATTTACTGCTTTACACGTTGGGCAAACTTCACAAGGCGTTGAGGTTACACCTGTTTCACAGTTCAGACATTTTGCCAAAATACGGGCAATGGTGGTTTTACCCACGCCACGAGTACCTGTAAATAAATACGCATGATGTAACCGACCACGTTCTAAGGCACTGGTAAGTGCGCGTGACACATGGTTTTGCCCCACGAGTTCAATGAAATTTCGTGGACGGTATTTTCGTGCAAGTACTTGATACATGTATGCTCCTTTTTACAGGTGTAAGCATACTGTTTTTTTGTCTAATAGTGAAATAAATGGCAGAGTTTGGACAATAAAAATCCGATCTTGAGCTATCACAATGATCAGGCAAATTTAATATAAATTACGAATGCTTAAACTGCTTTATTTAAAAGGAAATCACTCTGCATTTGATAGCGTTTCGCCGTCTGGTCTTCAAGAATTTCAAGCAATTGCTGATCCAAATCTACATACAAAAGATTACGCGTTTGCACATTCATAAGTTCTAGCTGCTGCTTTGATTCATCTTTAAAACGAATTACACCTTTTAGCACTTCTACTTCGTTATGACCACTTAGACTTTCACGAGTAAGTGTATAGGTTTGGTCTTCATGTAGCTCAAGAGCCACAGCCATACCGGGACAATCTTCACAACGAGAAAGACAGCCCATACACGGCGTTGTACCTTTAAAATCACCCACCCATGCAGCTTGCTGTTTTTCGGCAGTAATCGCTTCTATCTCTTTTGCTTTCGTTTGAGTTGAATCCTGACAACCCAACATTGCCGACGTTGCGACTAAGGGAATCAAAACAACTTTTTTCATAGGGATATCACAGCAGTCTAAAACTGCGTGGGAAAATAGCATATTTTTCACATTTCCCCAATTCCTGTTCTATCCCGAAGTATCTTAAAGCCAGCCCTTACGTCCTTTAAGTGCTTTGTCTGCACAGCGTAGCGTTTCTTGAGTTAAGCCCCATAAGCGATAATCGCCAGTGATTGAACCCGTCGCAAAGTTATGTGTATAAGCAAAACTTAAATCACGCTGCGGATCACACCAGGCCCCAGAACCATTAAAACCAATATGTCCAAAACCTTCACTAGATTTGCCTAAAGTTAAAATGCGGTGATAACCCAAACGCCAATTCATCGGTAAAGGCATAATACGATCACGTTTTTTATATTGAATTTTACTTAAAGATTCAAAAACTTGCGGTGTGATTAAGGTCTGTCCTTGCCACTGGCCATGATTGGCTAGCATTGCATAGATTTTCGCTAAACTATTGGCACTAAATACACCAGTAGCTGCAGGAATGATGGCTTGTAAACCCTCATCACTAAAAAATGAAAACTTACGCATTCCTTTTGGAATCATACCATCTTGAAAGTCTTGCAAATTGTGTCCCGAAAGTTGTAGGAGCTGATCAAAGATTGACGGTTTTCGTGTCTCGGTCTTTTTTTTCGTTGTCTGTGCTTGGGTATTTTCTTGTGCAGATGTATCTACAGCACGTTCTTCTTTTTTCTTTTTCGGAATCAAGCGTGCAACCTCACCAAGTTGATGTTCTGGTACGCCAAAAAATGCATGATCCAATGCCAAAGGCTCAACCAAATAGTGTTGCATTAGTTCAGCAAGCGGTCGACCTGTGGCCTTTTCAAGTACACCACCGACTTGCCAACCGAAGGTTAACGGTTGATATGCTGCATCAGTTGATGGCTCAAAACGTGGCTTAGCTTGTTCGATGACTTTAAGCATATGTGGCCAATCAGCCATTTCGGATGCTGTTTCAATGATATTACGGATATCGTATAAACCACTTTGGTGACTCAGCATGTGCCTTAATGTGATATCCGACTTGCCATTTTGAGCAAACTCCGGCCAATATGCTGCAACGGGAGTATCGTAATCTAGAAAGCTTTCGCTCACTAAGATATGTGCAAGCGTTGCAAGTACGCCTTTACCCGTGGAATAACAGACTGAGGGTGTATTGGCCTGCCAAGCTTCTTCGGCTGACTTTTTACCAGTCCAAATATCTACGACTTTTTGACCTTTAAAATACACCACTAAGGCGGCTCCGCCTAAGTGGGTTCGAGCATCCTGCATCCGGCTAAATTGCGCCGCCAAATCTTGAAACGCCTCGTCAACCGTACCTTGAAAATTATTCTTCTGTGCAAATAGATATTCTTTGAGCGCCTGCATCATCATTCCTTTGAATATGAATCGCTTGAGATTAAAACTTGAGATTAAAGCAAAAAAGCCTAAACCGATATCGATTTAGGCTTAAGTCTTAAAGTGCCTTTACACTTCCCGCGACATGCGGCTTTTTGTTCTTACTATTTCGAATGGCAAACTCTGTATCTTTACCTGTTTGCGCAGTTAGAAACTCGACTTGAGAAGGTAAATACATGGGTAATTTAAACCATACATCTACTTCATAGGCATCTGGCAAAGTTAAGCTCGACAAAGCTTTGGCTTTACTCCACATACCATGTGCAATGGCTTGTTTAAAACCAAACGCTTTAGCGGTTACAGCATGAATATGAATCAAGTTAAAGTCACCAGAAGTCAATGCATAACGGCGACCGGTATTTTCAGAAACATTCCATTCAGCTTGAACTTGCAACTCTGCTGGCTTTGTTTCGGTAGATTTTGCCGCAGCTTTGTTCTCAGTTTTTTGACGTGCTAAATATGTGGTTAATGATTCTACAACCACTTCATCGCCCACTTTTGCAGTGGTAATAAAGTCAAATTGCACGCCTTTATCATGTGGCTGTAATTCACCAAATTTGCATGACAATGACAGTGTTTCATTCACACCAACTTTGCGATATTGCTTCACTTGGTTACGAATATGTACCAAACCTAAGATCGCAAATGGAAAAGCTTCCGTAGTCATCATATGCATTTGCAAACTTTGAGAAAGCACAGCCAAATAAATCGCTGGGATATAACCATTGTTTTTAAAGCCACAGACTTCGTTATAAGCTTTTAAATGTTTTTGATCGACCTTAAATGAATCCACCACATATTCAACTTGCGGCAGCACTTTTTCAGCTTTAGGCTTTTTAAAAATCAAGCCTTGAATCACTTTTGGATAGGCTAAATAAGGTTTTGGAAGTTGACTAAAATGGCGAGTATTCATACTAAACCTTTGGAAGTTTTTATTTCAATGTTTTAAAAGCATCTTCTCTTGCGCCATATATAGCTCAAGGAGAAGGCTAGAATGAGGGTTAAACCCATTCATTTATAGCAAATTTTTACCTCTCCCTAACCCTCTCCTAAAAGGAGAGGGTATTTTAAGAGGAGTGCTTTAAGCCCCTAACAAGCTTTGACCACACACACGTACCACGTTACCGTTCAAGCCAGTCGACGCAGTTGAAGCAAACATCGCAATCGTTTCAGCAACATCCACAGGTAAACCACCTTGACTCATCGAGTTCATACGACGACCTGCTTCACGGATTGCAAATGGAATCGCAGCAGTCATTTGCGTTTCAATAAAACCTGGAGCAACAGCATTAATGGTTACGCCATTTTTCAATAATGGAGCAGTAAATTTAACCACACCAATTACACCAGCTTTAGAAGCAGCATAGTTGGTTTGACCTAAGTTACCTGCAATACCTGAAATAGAAGATACGCAAACAATACGACCATTTGCATTGAAGCCATCATTTTCAAGAAGGTAATCATTTACACGCTCAATCGCAGACAAGTTAATGTTAATCACCAAGTCCCAAAGCTCAGGCTTCATATTGGCCAAAGTTTTGTCACGGGTAATCCCTGCATTGTGCACGATGATATCCAAACCACCTCGAGCAGCTGCCGCCGCTTTGATTTTTTCACCGGCATCGCTTGCAGTAATATCAATCGCGAGCGTAGAACCGCCAATTTCACCTGCAACACGGTCAAGGTCAGCTTGCTGCTGTGGAACGTCCAAACAAATGACATGCGCGCCATCACGTGACAATACATGTGCAATTGCTTCACCAATACCACGGCTTGCACCTGTTACTACAGCTGTTTTGCCTGCAAGCGGTTTATTCCAGTCAACATCCACAACATCTGCTTTAGATACACGAATCACCTGACCCGATACATAAGCTGAACGTGGTGAAATCACAAAACGTAATGCAGATTCTAAGTTTGCTTCAGCACCTTCGTCCACATAAACTAATTGTGCTGCAATCCCTTTCTTAAACTCTTTACCCACTGATTTTACAAAACCTTCTAATGCACGTTGTGCAATGGCTTGTTTCACAGTTTTCGCAGTCTCTGGTGTTGTACCAACAACGACAACACGACCAGATGCCTGAATTTGACGAGCAATTGGATTAAAGAATGCATAAAGCGAATGAAGTTGCTCTGAATTTTGAATACCAGATGCATCAAAAACTACAACTTTAAACTTAGACTCTTTATCACCTTCATTAAATGCGCTTAGGTTTAAACCTGACTTGGCAGCAGCTTGTTGTAATTCAGCATTATTGCCTGCATAGCTATTGGCATGAATATTTGCCAAGACTTGTGCAATAGCACCAGATAATGTTGAAGCAGGCGCTGCACCGAATAAAACCGCACCTTTAACGACAGGTGTTGCAGACTCAAAACGCTCTAAAAAAGTCGGTGATGGTAAACCTAAATTTTTGATGACAAATTTACCAATAGGAGATTTTGCAAATGTTTGGTATTGATCAGTCATGTTTATTATCTCTCATACAGATTAATTTTTGATGGATCTGAAGATATCCCTTTAACTTCAAGATGATGTCAGATACTTATATTTCAATAGTTCCATCAGTTTCCATGGAATCATACTTGAGTTAAACCGCAGATGGCTTGACCTGAATGCTTTAGCGAATGTCATTTTAGTCAATTTACCCCTTTGGTGAATATGCTAATGTAGCCGTCAAGAAGATCATCAACATGCTTGGAAAAGCCTTATGAGCAAAACAACTCAAGAAAATCCAGCAGTCGAAAGTCCGACTACGGAAACTGTGTCAAATACATCAAAGAGTACGCCACGTACCGCTAAAAGTACGGGCACAGCAACCAAGTCTACAAGTGATGTCGCTAAAACGAGCCGTCCTCGTCGTGCATCTACACGTACTAAGACACCCGCTTCAAACCCTAAAACAGCTTCAAAATCAACAACTCAAACGTCTGTTCAACAGGATAATACCATGAGTCAAAACACAGTTCGCCGCGTTGCTATTATCGGTGGTAATCGTATTCCTTTCGCTCGTTCTAACGGCGCTTACTTCACTGCATCGAACAGCGATATGTTCACCGCTGCATTAAATGGTCTTGTTGAACGTTTCAACCTTCAAGGTCAACGCCTTGGTGAAGTTGTTGCTGGTGCCGTGTTAAAACATAGTCGTGACTTTAACATGACCCGTGAGTGTGTACTCAATACCGAACTTGCTCCTGAAACACCTGCTTACGATATTCAACAAGCATGTGGTACAGGTTTACAAGCAGCTTTCTTGGTTGCTAACAAAATCGCATTGGGTCAAATCGAAGTGGGTATTGCTGGTGGTGTAGATACAACCTCTGATGCACCAATCGCTTTTGGTGATGGCCTACGTAAAGCTTTACTTGAATTGAACATTGCAAAAACGGGTAAAGACCGCCTAAAAGCATTAACTAAAATTAATGTTAAAGATTTGATGGATGCGCCGAAAAACGGTGAACCACGTACAGGTCTTTCTATGGGTGACCATCAAGCGATTACGACACTTGAATGGGGTATCTCTCGTGAAGCGCAAGATGAACTTGCGGCATCTTCACATCAAAAAATGGCAGCTGCATATGAAGAAGGTTTCTTCGATGACCTGATTACGCCATTCCTTGGTTTAGAGCGTGACAACAACTTACGTGCAGACTCTTCTGTAGAAAAACTTGCGAAGTTAAAACCAGCGTTTGGTAAAGGCGATGCACGTACCATGACAGCGGGTAACTCGACTCCACTGACTGATGGTGCATCATGTGTCCTTCTTGCCTCTGAAGAATGGGCAAAAGCAAACGGTCACGAAGTTCTTGCTTATTTAACTTTCCAAGAAACAGCGGCAGTTGACTTTGTAGAGAAAAAAGAAGGCTTATTGATGGCGCCTGCGTATGCAGTGCCTCGTATGCTTGAACGTGCAGGCATTACACTACAAGACTTCGATTACTATGAAATTCATGAAGCATTTGCATCTCAAGTATTGTCTACGCTGAAAGCATGGGAAGATCCTAAATTCTGTAAAGAACGTTTAGGCTTAGATGCCCCATTGGGTTCAATTGATCGTTCTAAATTGAACGTGAAAGGCTCATCACTTGCCGCAGGTCACCCATTTGCTGCAACTGGCGGTCGTATTATTGCAACTGCTGCAAAACTATTGAACCAAAAAGGTTCAGGCCGTGTACTTGTATCGATCTGTGCTGCGGGTGGTCAAGGCGTAACAGCAATTATTGAAAAATAAGTTTCTCAGATTTAAAAAAAGCACCTCAAATGAGGTGCTTTTTTTAATGCTTCAATGCTAAACATTATTTCGGTAATGGATTATTTTTAAAGTATTCATCCACCTTATTCCAAGGTGTTTTTGAAGCTACACCATTCAAAATGTTTTGGCTAATCCCTTGGCATAACTCTGAATCTGGACGTGTATGGAAGCTGTTTAAATTCGGATCCATATAAGGTAAAGAACCTGGCTGACGCTGGAAATAGAAATTTAAATTATCCATCATTGCTTCAAAGCCCCAGCCTTCCATTGCCCAAGCGCTATTATGTCCGCCCCAATGATGCCCGAATTCATGTGCAACAATTCGATAGCCAGATTGTCTATAATGACCGTAGTAAATCCATTCATCTACACCAAGTACCTGACCACCGCCAAGCCCACCACCCATGTTGGTAACACCGAGGCTAATCTGCCCACGGTTTAAAATACTATTATAAATATTTTTATAATCTTCAGCTTTGAAGTAGCCATTGGCCCCTTCTACACGGCCTGCATTACCAAAGAAGTCATGCCCCATTGCAGCCTTATGATTAAACCACAGTGTTTCAAACTCTGGGGTACTGATCATATAGGCAAAGTTAGTCATCATAATGACCCATTCACGCGCATACAACGGTGTAATACGGCACCACTTCGAATCGCTTTCAGGATTGTACGTACCAAAGGTCAGTTTCCACTGTGCTTTAATCGTATTTAGCTTCTGAACGTGTGTATCTGAATCTGACGTGATTTTAACTTCTTCAAAGAGTTCAAGAGGCACTTCACTAAAATTGCTTAGACCTTCAATACGTGCCGAACCAATTTTATTAACCAAATTAAATCCAGCATTTTTATCAATCGTCAAATTGAGCTTGCTTGTAGAGAACGGTGTTAAACGATCCAGTGTCGCAATTTCAACCCATTGCTCACTCTGACGCAGCTTGCCTACAATTTTTAAATTATTCACTTCTGCAGCACTGTAGCTTTGCAAATGAATACCGCTACCGGTAAATGAAGCCGATAATATTTTATTGACAGGGATATTACGCAACGTGGTATTGGTTAATGTTGCCCAGCTTTCTCCATCTTGCAGCATACGGGTTTGTTCAGTCGCTTTCGACTCGAGCAAGTTAGTTGATGCGACTGGTGTATCTGAAATTACTTGCTTAATTTTACGCAGCGGCAATGCAATAATTTTTTGATTTGACAGTGTATAAATAACATCGCCATATACCGTTAAATCTAAAGATTTAGGTAAATTTTGACCATTCTGTCCCGCCAACAAGCTTGCTAGATTATTTTTTGAATAGCTGACAATTTTTCCACTCGGCTGCGCTGCATAGAGCAAGTTGTCCGTTGCACTATATACCACGGTTGCGATTGAGTTTTGCGTTTTATCTGGCTGAACAAATGATTCTTTATCTAAGGTTTCATGAATATTTTTAAAGTTATAGACATAGGTGTGACCATTCGTTGTTGTAGCATATAGCTGATCACCAATAATTTCTAAACGCGGTACACAACCTGAGCCACAGCTTGGCAATGCAAGGCGGCTAAACTTTCTTAAAGCAGCACTAGATTTTCCATTCACCGTTTCCTGAGTCCAGACATTGATACGGTTTAAGTTATCCACGACAAAAACATATTGATCATTTGCGATGACTGCACTTGGATTAGTCATCGCATAAAACGGCTGACCACCGTTTGTAGACCCAGTACCTAGAGACCCAAAATAGGCAGGTGCAGTTCCTGAAATATCAAAAATATCTGCGCGATGGCTGCCAGATGACGATACATAAAGACGATTACCTGCGATGTATATATCGCTAATATCCGCCCATAATTTTCCTGTATTGCCGATAGTGCTTGCTGCGGAAATTGAACTGAGAACTGTCTTATTTTTTAAATCATAACGCAGAATTTCTACTGTCGGCTGATTGTTTGCAATATATAAAACGTCGCCGCTGCGCTGAATGGCTGTTGGACTCCATGATGCTAAAGAAAATGTTGAAACATTTAACTCTGAAGCCACATCAGCTAAACGGATGCCGTTAGCTAAATTAATTTGACCTTGATTCTGTGTAGATTCTGTTGGAGCAGTTGATTGTCCAGACTCACCACCACCTCCACCATACCCGTCATTATGAGTGCAACCACTACTGCTAATGCACGTAATTTCATCCAAACACCGCTAAAAAATAAAATACAAATAATCAATATCTTATAATTCTAAAAACAATATTTACCTAATCATTAAACTGGGATCAGCATCAATATTGAGTGATGTTATTAGTATATTTTTCACATTAACAATGCAGAGATGGTCATGTAATACATTTTTTATAGGTAAAATTCTATTTATTTTCCCGATAATTAAACTTAAATAGAAATAATTCCTCAATGGAAGTAATACACCCATTGAAAAACAAAGACTAAAAGATTTTTTTAACCTTTCCGACATAGGTTGCTGTACCTCAGTCCAAAGCAGAACTTATAAAAGGTTCTGGCCGCATACACATCTTGATCTGTATTGCTGATGGTCATGGACGAACAAGGATGATTAAATAATAAATACTTAAAGAAAAAAACCGCTCTTAAGAGCGGGTTTTTACGATTCAATCATTTTTTAGAAACGATACCCTACGCCTAAGTAAGTAATGATAGGATCAATATCGATCTTGGTCGTTGCATGAATTAATTGTTCACCCGTCGTTTGGTTAATCACATCAATCTTGGTTTTATTATTTAACTTTGCATAAGACACCGAAGCAACCGTAAACCAACTTGGGTTGAAGTCATAAGTAAATCCAAGTGTGACAATTGGAGCAATCGCATCATCCGCATCGACATCGACCACCATTTTTCCTGATGATTCTTTACCATCGAGTGCTGCACCCGCATTATTATCTTTAATGTTTTGAATCATATGACCTGCAGCAATTAAGTCAGATTCAATTCCTTTATTGAGTTCAATATCATTAAAATAAGCATACATGATCCCTGCACCCACATAAGGTCTAAACTTATTTACACCCGACTGACCAAATTGGTACTGTGCCTGAAATACCGGCGTCCAAGCTCTCGCACTCGCCGCTTTACCATAAGATGATAGATCCGTAATGGGTACTGCGTAATCTAGTGGCAAACCATCCGGGAATAACAGACCGCCCAGACCGCCTGGTTCTGCAAGACCAGATAATGGGGCGGTAATCATCCCCTTACCTTTAATATCCACCTCAGGTGGGATACCGCCAATCACTTGCAAAGAAACATTATCATTAATATGGTAGTTAAATGTTAAACCTAATGTATCGACATCTTCTGCTTCAAGCCCCGTCCCTTCAGCTGACCAATTATCTAGTCCATTGATCGTTGCGATCCCTGCAATCTCTGACTTGATATTGCCATCCTTATCTTTAATTAATCCTCCCAAAGGGCCATTCACAAGGTCGGTTAAAGTGTCCTTAAGATTCGCAGAATTACTCCCTTCATTATAAATTGCATTCGGATCAATCGCTTTTAAAAAACCTTCAGTACTAATTGTGCCTACTTCAGCCTGTGTGCCATTTGCTACCGCAGTATTAATATTAAATGGATTTGCCTTTCCTTGCGGCATCACATGCATCCAACCAGCAGATACAGAAAAACGTTTAAAGTTACCATCTGCAAATGTAAATTGTGTAAGCCCAAGCAAAACAACAGGTGTGACAATTTTTATCAATTTCATATGCTAACTCCTTGTCTTGCATATTTTTTTAATCAACTTCTCTGTACACGACAAATTTCACAGAACCCTTATCCTATCAGGATTCTGCTTTCTTAAAATTGCCAAAATTTCCTTAAACTCTTCTTTTTTCCCAAAACCAATTAAACGCTGAATCGCCATTTGAACA
>NZ_VPBM01000011.1:0-127019 GCF_013418745.1 Acinetobacter sp. YH12126
ATCGTTTGAAGGATAAAAAAAGAATTGGGATTCAGCCCCAGGTTGAAACTTAATACGAGATCAAAGGGGTCAATTTTACTTTGCCATTTGAAAGGTAAAAGGGGTCAATTTTAGAATGCCGTTGACAAGTCCAACCAATTGTGGTGTGGCCAGATGGATATGAAACAAATTGGTTCTTTTTATTTTCCTCATCAGGCGTACAGGTGCTGACATTAAAATAGCCATATGGACGTTCACGGCTATATTTCTTTTTTGCAGTTTGAGTAGAGTATCTACTATCAAGTTTAATCTTTCTTAAAATTTCAAATAAAATAGGTGTATTTTTCTCATTAATTTCTACGCCAAATGCATGTGAAAAAGGTCGCCCTAAGTGTGCATTTGAAACATCAGCATCAATTTGTGCTTGCTGCCAGCGAGCCGTATTTTTCAAATATTGAGATTGTTTAAAAATACTTTGATCACGAATAAAATCTCCACTATGGGCTTGTGGAGGAGTAGATAATATTTCAAGACTATTTGGAGCTGAGTCAGGTGTTAGATATGAATCTGCGGCCATGGAGTGTGCGCTTAAGCAAACCCATATTAATGTAGAGATGGCACATGGAGTATAAAATTTTAAGTTTGTCATGATATAGCTAAGTTTTGAATAATTAAAAAAGCGCTCATACCATAAGCAATAATATTGACTCTAAGATGACAAGAATTAATAAGATGAAAATTATCGCAATATAAATAAGATTGAAATGCGGGAAAATCGGAATGAATAAAAAAACCACCCAATCTTTCGAAAGGGTGGTTTAGAACTCGAAACTAAAATTAAGCTTCTTGCTGTTCAGATTGAATTGCCGTTAATGCAATGGTAAACACGATGTCATCGACCAATGCGCCACGAGACAAGTCATTTACAGGTTTGTTTAAACCTTGCAGCATCGGACCAACACTGACTACATTTGCAGAACGTTGAACGGCTTTATAGGTTGTATTACCTGTATTTAAGTCAGGGAAGATAAACACATTGGCACGACCAGCCACTTTAGAGTCAGGTGCTTTAGAGCGTCCCACACTTTCCACCGATGCGGCATCGTATTGAAGCGGGCCATCAATAAGTAAGTCTGGACGACGTTCTTTGGCAATGCGTGTTGCTTCAGCCACTTTCTCGACATCTGCACCTGCACCAGAAGTACCTGTTGAATATGAAATCATCGCAATACGTGGGTCAATACCAAAAGCTTTCGCTGAATCTGCAGATTGAATCGCGATCTCGGCAAGCTGTTCTGCATTTGGATCTGGATTAATGGCACAGTCACCATATACATAGACTTCATCAGGCAACAGCATAAAGAACACAGAAGAAACCAATGAATAATCAGGTGCAGTCTTAATCAATTGGAATGCAGGACGTACGGTATTCGCTGTAGTATGTACTGCGCCTGAGACTAAGCCATCCACCTGATCGAGTGCAAGCATCATGGTGCCTAAAACCACGGTATCTTGTAGCTGTTCGCGTGCTTGTAGATCATTAAGTTTGCCTTTGCGCAGCTCAACCATTTTCGGCACATAGTTTTCACGAATCAGATCTGGATCAATGATTTCCAAATCATGTGGAAGTTCGATGTTACGTGCTTTTGCAACTTCAATTACGGCTTCAGGTTTTGCCAATAAAATACAGTGTGCAATGCCACGAGATTGACAAATGGCAGCCGCTTGGATGGTCCGTGGTTCATCACCTTCAGGTAAAACAATCCGTTTTTTCGCAGCAATGGACTTTTGTACCAATTCATGACGGAATGCAGAAGGGGACAAACGGGGTTGATACGAACCATTCAATACTTCAGTAATCCACTCAGCATTGATGTGGCTTGAAACAAAGCGGGTCACTTGTTCTGCACGTTCTACGTCATCGACAGGAATTTCATTGCCTAAATTTGAAAGTTGTTGTGCCGTTTCAAAAGTGCTTAAAGGCGTATGTAAAATCGGTAAGCCTTGCTTAATCGCGGTTTGGCAGAAATCCAAAACTTGTGGGTTCGGTTGATGGTGTTCAGTCAAAACCAAACCGGCAAGTGGAATACCATTGCTACTTGCAAGGCTAGAAGCCAACAACACATCAATACGGTCAGAGGCGCTGATAATCAGTTCACCTGCCACAAATTTGTGAAGTTCATGTTCAATATTAGATGCAACTAAGCTGCTATGTAGTACGCGGCGATGAGCAGCATCGCCTTGGTTGATCCATTCCGCTTGAATATGTGTCGCCAAGTCAGACATTCGCGGTACGCTGAGCGTATTACTAAATGGAACGAGGCCAATAACAGGTAGCTGTGTAGAACCAATTTGCGGATTACTTTGTTGTAATTCGAGTACAAATTTATTGGTATCACTGATTAAACGCAGATTTGGATCAAGTGTGACAGGAATTTGCGCAGATTCTTCTGGCAAACCACGTGTGCGCATAAACAAAACGCCCGCAGTGCGTTCAGATGCTGCACCACCGAATTGGCGTAGAGAACTGTCAATTTTCTCAGCCGTTTTCGTGGCATTTTGAATATCTGCTGTGCTGACAATAATTACTTTAGCATCAAGAGCTTTTGCTAAAGTTGCGTTGAGTTCTGAGGCAAAATTATCTCGGCTGTTTGGAACCAAGCCTTCAACAATAATCAGATCATGCTTTTTTGCAATTTCACGGTGCAAACGAACCGCTTCTTCGAGCAGTTCATCACTTTCATCATGACTGAGTTGCTTCACGATGGTGGCATGATGAATAGGTTCTACCGTTTCATTATTAAATAAATGACGATAAAGAGCCGTTGTACGGTCTACAGTATCTGCGACATTTTCCTGTGAAAATGGTTTCAGAAAACCTGCTTTGACCCCTTGGCATTCCAAAGCATAAATTAAACCTAAGCATGCAGATGTTAAACCTACACCTTCCCCAGTTGGCACGAGTAAAATTGTTTTCATACGGTGTCTAAATTAAAGCTAAAAATTAATATTGAAGGCGAAGGGGCTGATGCGATTGCTTATGCAATCGCAGCTTCAGCATCAGACTTTTTTGTAGCAGACGCTGTCACCTCGTCTACAACATGCTCAGTTTCTTTGGCAATACGGCCTTCTTCATCGGTTGGAACAACCCAAATTTGTGGGCCAGTACCGTGGTCAATACGACCTTCAGTACCGCGTTTTAAGTTGTCATTTAATTCTTTACTAAGGTTGAAACCAAAGTGCGGTAAGTATGAAACTGTTTTTTCACGAATGTAGGCAGAATTTTCACCAATACCACCAGTAAAGAATAAACCGTCAATACGTGGTAGACCACAGCTGAGGCCTGCTAAAGATTTTGCTAAACGGTAACAGAATACTTCAATGGCAAGCGCGGCATCTTCATTACCTTGTTCTGACGCTTCGATCAATGTACGCATGTCGTTTGAAAGATCAGACAAACCGAGTAGGCCTGATTGGCTGTTCAGCATCTTGTCGATTTTGTAGATATCCCAACCTAAGTTGCTCGCAAGGAAGCTGTGAATACTTGGGTCAACATCACCACTACGTGTGCCCATGACCACACCTTCAAGTGGAGTCAGACCCATTGACGTATCTACAGATTGACCATTCCAAATCGCACAAGTCGAGCTACCATTGCCTAAGTGAGCAGTTAACCAGCCACCTTGTTTAAAGCTGCCTGCCAACATTGAGCCACGCTCAGATACGTAGGCATGGCTAGTACCATGGAATCCATAACGACGTACGTTATGTTGTGTGTACAAGAATTTTGGTAAAGCATAACGGTATGCATGAGACGGCATGGTTTGGTGGAATGCTGTATCAAATACGGCTACTTGCGGAAGTTCAGGGAACAAGCGCATGGTTGCTTCGATCCCTACCAAGTGAGCCGGGTTATGCAATGGAGCAAGCGGTGTAGCTTCACGAATACGTTCAATAATTTCTGGTGTTAAGAGCTCAGCTTTGGTTAATGTACCGCCGTGAACAACGCGGTGACCAATCGCTTGAGGATTATGGTGAGCCAAACGCTCTAAAATAGTTTCGAGGGCTTTTTCATGGTCAGCATGTGGAATAGACAGCTCAAGCGCATCACCACCTGTAGTGACCCCTTTAATACGTGCATCAGCAGAACCTAGGTTCTCGGCTAGACCAAAAATACGATCTTCACGGCGCTCAGAAACTAACGCATATTTGATAGAAGAAGATCCGCAGTTAATTACTAATACTGATGTAGACACGTTTAAATACCCGAATTCTAATTGAAATACTTATCCATAATATTGATCTGATTGCAGTTGTATTGATTGATACAATTTAGATCTGTGATGATGTTTTATCATGGGTTTTTTTATCGTCCTAGATAGACTTTAGGAGATTAGACTTAAGCACTATCGACCCTGAGCACAATAATAATTAAAATTTATCAGTTCATAGTTTTCATTTATTAATAAAATAGTCCTCAAAATTTATACGATTTAAGGGATATACATAGAACATAACATGCGTTCGCTGCGCTGTAATCCTAAAATTGTTGCAAAAAAGCAGGTAAATTTAACTTTTTCTCATTCTTCTTAAGTATTTAATTGTCAAAAAATCTGTTTTTCGATTCTAGATCCTGTGTGTTTACAGGCTTATATTTCAATATGTGAACCCTGGGTCTAATTTTTTAAATCACCATAAAAAAAGCTGTGCCTTTAATCAGAAAAGCACAGCTTTCATTGTCTTATTGGGTGTTATTGGCGAATTTGACCATCACCAAACACAATCCATTTTTGAGAAGTCAGACCTTCAAGACCGACTGGACCACGTGCATGGATTTTATCGGTTGAAATACCGATCTCAGCACCAAGACCATATTCAAACCCATCCGCAAAGCGCGTTGAGGCATTGATCATCACTGAACTCGAATCTACACGCGCCAAAAACTGACGAGCCAAACTAAAGTTTTCGGTAATGATTGAGTCGGTATGGTGTGAGCCATATTTGTTGATGTGTTCAATCGCTTCATCTAGGCCTGTAACGACTTTCACTGCCAAAATCGGGCCTAAGTATTCGGTGTACCAATCTTCCTCAGTTGCAGGAACAATCGACTCACCCAAAATGCGCTGCGTTTCAGCACAGCCACGCAGTTCAACTTTTTTCTCAGCATAAAGTTCAGCAATGCGAGGTAAAAACTCTTCAGCGACATTTTCATCGACAAGTAAGGTTTCCATGGCATTACATACGCCATAACGGTGTGTTTTGGCATTAAGCGCAATAGGTAATGCTTTTTGCAAATCAGCCTGAGCTTCCACAAAAACATGGCAGTTACCATCAAGATGTTTGATAACAGGCACACGTGCTTCATTGGTAATACGTTCAATTAAGCTTTTGCCACCACGAGGTACGATCACATCGACATATTCAGGCATAGTAATTAATTGGCCAACCGCAGCACGGTCTGGGGTATTTATCACTTGAACGGCGTGCTCAGGTACACCTGCGGCAGTTAAGCCATGTTGAATCGCTGCCGCAATTGCTTGGTTAGATTCCAAAGCTTCAGAACCACCACGTAAAATAATCGCGTTACCTGATTTAAGCGCTAAAGATGCGGCTTCAAGGGTTACATTTGGGCGAGATTCGTAAATCATGCCGACAACACCTAACGGTACGCGCATTTTGCCCAGCTGAATACCTGTCGGACGAAAGGCCATATCGGTGATTTCGCCAATCGGGTCAGTCAGTGCGATTACATCTTTTAGACCTTGAAGCATGCCTTTAAAGCGTATGGGGGTAAGTTCTAAGCGATCAAGCAGAGCACTATCCAAGTTGTTGTTATGCGCTTTGGTCATATCCACTTGGTTAGCTGCCAAAATTGCAGTTTCACTGTTTTGTAAAGCAGTATAAATTGCTGATAAGGCATTATTTTTAGTCTGGGTAGAAGCCCCTGCGAGCACACGTGATGCTGTGCGTGCTTGCTGTCCTACCGTTTGCATGTATTGTTCAATAGACTCTTGCATAGCGGTTTGATCACTTAGAAATTTCAACTCGATATTAACAGCCTGTGACTGAACAATGAAGCACTTAAGTGCATATTCGACTGTACTTGCTGACCAGAATTAACATTTTGAAATTGTTTTTAGAGCAAAAGTAGATAAGCGGCGGGGATATCAGTTGCTTGTAAAATGAACCTCTGTATAGAATGAAACAATAGCGACATTGAAGTCGTACAAATAACGATTAAAGAGCAGGACGCTAAGTCGAGCAGAGTCTCTAAATGAATTCCTGACAATAAAAATAAGGCAGGAATGGAGGAAAGGAATATGAATTCCATTATCCAAATGGATCCCACCGTACAGGAAAGTACGCATTACAGTTTTTTCGATCTGTATGACAAGCAAAGCTTTAAACAGCCTGCCAGAACGACATGGATTGATGGCTGGAAGGTCGAATATATGGCCATTGCACAACCTGAAACCATTCATCGCACCCCGATCGTTATTATTGGTGGGGCATTTCAAAACTTTAATTCCTACAAATATTGTGTCGAACAATTATTTGCGGCAGGCCCTATTATTTTAATTGATTTACCATCCATGGGCTCAAACCAGCAAATTACCAATGTCGATACTTCGGTGTCGGCAGGGACTTTAGAGTTGTGTGATCTGGCGCAGATGTTGGGCGTTTGGCTGGATATCGTCGGGCTAGAAAAAGTATCCGTGATGGGGATGTCACTAGGTTCAGTGGTGGCAGCAGGTCTGGCAGATCAACGTCCTGAATTGATTGATCGCATGATATTGATGGGCGTGATGCAAAAAACGCGCAAGAGCTGGCGCATGTTGCTTGAAGAATCCTTGCACTTGATGAAAGAACAGCGCATGGATGAATTTGGTCAAGCGGTGATTTTGTATTTGGTTAATCATGCCAAACTGGATGTGACGCGGATGTCACCGACAGCAAAGCGTTTGTTCTTTAGACAAATGGCTGAATTCACCAATACCGAACAAGAGCGTTATGATATTAACTGTAACCGTTTGCTGCGTTTGCAAGACGTGCCGATTCCACAGTGTGATGTATTGGTGTCTTGCGGGCAGTACGACAGTTTTACTTTGCCACATGAAAATGCGGGCTTTGCCTTGCAATGTCCGAATATGCAATTTGCCATGATTGCCAATGCGGATCATTTACCGCAGTTGCAACGCCGTAAGGAAACCATGAATTTGTTTGCAACTTATCTACGCGGTGAGTCTATTCAGCAGTTGGAAGGAATCATTCCAATGAGCCGAGAGCAAATGCAAAATATTGAACGCCGTGGCGAAGCGCGGGTGAGTGTACAACAGCCATTCACGCATTTATCTCATCGCCATTCAGACCTCGTGGTTGAAACTCAAATTACGGATTTAAATTATTTCGGCGTGTTGCTGAATGTGCAGGCTGAAATGTTGGACTCCATGCACGCATATCCTCGGGATTTGGCTTTACATCTAGAAGATGAAGAAGGTGAGTTTAAAATTGAATGTCTCATCTTTGACGTTGTAGATACGCAGGTTCGCGCTTTGTTTAAGCATGGTAGTTTTGAGTTGGCAGAGCGTTTATTGCGTTTTGTACAACGCCAAAAAGAAGATGTGTTGATATTAGAAGCTGTAAGTTAAAACATGAACATATAAAAAAACAGCGCTTTAGCGCTGTTTTTTTGTTTTGGCATGAACCATCCAAACCAAATCTCCACAGTGCTGCTCTGCATCGTGAAAAGGAATCACTTGTTCTTGCTGCTGTTGTGGAAAGTATAAGGCCGGCTGAACGACGTCTACTTCTTCAAATCCTGTATGACTGAAGAACTGCTGTAATTCAGCAGGGGATTGAAAATGAAAAGTAAAAGCGCTGCGAGACATGACTTTGAGTAATTTACTACTGGCCCAAATAAAACGTGCTAAACGGTTTTTAACGGGTTCTGGATAGATGTCGGTCAGATAATGTAATTCCTGAAACGAGGCGCCATATTCGGTGATCCCTTGCAATAACTTATTCAGTAGGGTTTGATCAAAATAATTAATCAGACCTTCGCTAATCACCACCAAAGGACGTTCAGGGTCAAAACTCTGAAAAATACGTTCAAAATCTTGAGTGAAAATGTCCCCAGTTAAGACCTCAGGGGCATGCGGGTCAATCTGTTTGAGTGCCTGTGTTTTGATTTTTGCCATATCTGGCAAGTCGAGTTCACGATAGTCAATTTCAGGATGCTTGGTGCGAAAATTCCAACCGCGCGGGGAGAGGCCACAGGCAATTTCGAGTACTTGTAGCTGAGGGTGTTGGGCAATGAGTTGATCTAAATGTTGATCGATCATGGCATGGCGCTGTTTAAGCGTCGAACGCATGCTACCGCCCACATTCTTTTCTGCCCAACTTTCTAAAGGATGGACTAAACGTGCTAAAAATTTACCTTTACGTGTGGCAAAAACGGGATGCGAAATCCCCATGCTGTACCAAATATAGCCGGTGTAATGTGCAGTAAAGGAAATGTGTCGATGTTCCGATAAACTTTGTGTCATGTCGTCCTGACCTAATGTTGTTTTTATTGGCAATTTTTGTATAGCGCCGAAGCACTTATTTTGACTTCATCATAAATCAAAAAGGAGCACCTTGTCGTGCTCCTTTTTATGATTTTAAACGTCGTGGATTAGCAATATTGATTTTTAAAATCCACAATGCGGTTACGCACGTTCTGCCAGTCCGCCCCGAGTTCAATGCTTTGCCCAATCTCAATTTGTGGGATTTTACCGCGCATACGTTCTAGGCGTTCTTGATTTGGAAGAGCCAAGTTTTGAATGCCATCAAGTGCAATGCATGCAGATTCACGGTTATTACATACAAGGCCCATATCACAACCTGCATTTAATGCTGCTTGGATACGAGCATCTGCGCCGCCAGCGACACAAGCGGCTTGCATGCTTAAATCATCGGAGAATAAAACGCCATCAAATTGGAGCTCTTGACGTAAGACTTTCTGAATCCAATACGGTGAAAATCCAGCAGGATTAGGATCAATATTTTCATAAATCACATGCGCAGGCATTAATGCATCAAGCTGTGGTTGCAGTTGAATAAAGCTTTGCATGTCTTTTTGATAGATTTCTTCATAACTACGATGATCAACGGCAGCAGCGATATGTGAATCTGCTTTCACCGAGCCATGGCCTGGGAAATGCTTACCTGTAGATGCCATCCCCGCACGTTTCATACCTTTTAAGAAAGCACTTGCCAGTGGAATGATGTCTTGCATATTTTTGGCAAAACCACGGTCACCAATCACATCACTGACATCATTTAGGTCCAGCACTGGTGCAAAACTAAAATCGATGCCGACCGCAAGGACTTCAGCTGCCATCAACCAGCCACATTGTTCAGCCAGTTCAACAGCTTTTTCAGGTTCAGTTAAGTAAAGTTCTCCAAACTTACCCATAGCTGGTAGGAGTGTGAAGCCTTGTTTTAAGCGTTGTACACGACCACCTTCCTGATCGACGGCAATTAAAATATCAGGACGGATTTGACGCATATGGTCGGTCAGGGCACGAACTTGTTCAGGAGATTCAATGTTGCGACCAAATAAAATCATGCCGCCAACTTGTGGTGCCTGTAATAGTTCAATATCTTCTTGGGTAAGTTCTGTGCCAGCAATGTCGAGCATTAATGCGCCAATCATATTCGGTGTCCGTGTTGGAATTTTTAAGGAAAAACAATACCTGAATTCTGCAATGATTTGCTACACTTTGTCAGCAGAGAATATGATAAAACTACACGACATAAACATATTAAGTTGTTTAAGATTTTGAATCTATTCAATTCAGGTCGAAAACCAACACGGTAATATTGGTCTTAATACCAAGGAAGTACAAATTATTTATGAAACTTCAAACATTAGCTTGTGCCGTTGCGATTGCGACAGGTGGATTCTTTTTCACTCATGTGGTGAATGACGCAATTGCTGCCAATAATACAGAAGCAGTGAGCGCGGGTACCATTCAGCCCACACAAGAGCAAGCCTTGGTCTCACGTCAGCTTGCAACATTGGTAGACCGTCAACACTATTTAAATCAGCGTTTAGATGCCAATACCTCTAATCGTATTTTAGATTTTTATATTGATAGTTTAGATGCTGAACATACGTTGTTCTTGGCATCAGATATTGAAAATTATAAAAAACGTTATGGCTCAACTTTTGGTGCAAATCTCAAAGCGGGCAATTTAACAGGGCCGTATGCGATTCATGCGCAATATCGTGAGCGCTTAAAACAGTTCTACACCTATATGTTGGAAGAGCTGAAAAAGCCACAGAACTTAAATCAACCGAATAACTACATCGAAACTGATCGTGAAAAAGCGCCATTCTTTAAATCGACAGAAGAACAGCGTGCGCATTGGAATAAAATGTTGGTCTCTCAGCTGATCAACTTAACCATCAGCAAAGAAGAAGAGAAAGCCAAACAAAAAGCGTTGAAAGATGACCCAACACTGGCAAATGGTCAAGACTTAACAGGTCCTGAAGACTTAACACCTGTACAGACTTTAACCAAGCGTTATACGCGTCAGTTAGAGCGGATTAGTCGTTTAAAAAGCGATGATGTGCTCGACAAAACTCTGAATGCCATGATGCTGACGTATGATCCGCACAGTAACTATTTCCCACCTGTAGATGCGATGGAATTGAACCGTCAAACCACGCTGCAATTGGAAGGGATTGGGGTGTCGATTCGTCCTGAACGTGGCAACGAAGACTACACTAAAATTGAAACGATTGTAGAAGGTGGTCCAGCCAGCAAATCAGGACAAGTCAAGTCAGGTGATCGCATTGTTGGTGTTGCCCAAGATGGCGACAAAATGGTGGATGTGATCGGTTGGCCGAGCAATGAAATTGTCGGACTGATTCGTGGTAAACGTGGCACCAAAGTGACTCTACGTTTATTGGGTGCTGGTGCGTCCATGAATCAAGCGCGAAATGTCACAATTGTACGTGATGTGATTCAAGAAGAAGATGCAGGCGTGCGTTCACGTACCGTTGAAATTGAGCGTGATGGCAAAAAGCATAAGTTCGGTGTAATTGAAATTCCATCGTTTTACTTGAACTATCGTGCACGTCGTGCAGGTACAGACTACCGTTCTGTGTCAGAAGATACCAATAAAGCCTTAAAAACTTTAGATGCTCAAAATGTTGAAGGTATCATCATTGACTTGCGTAACAACCCTGGTGGCTCACTTGAAGAAGTGGCACGTATGCTTGGTCAAGTGATTAAATCAGGTCCAGTGGTGCAAATCCGTGATGGCAATAGCAATGTCAGCGTGTTTGAAGATGATGATGGGGGCGCGCAAACTTATGCAGGTCCATTGGCAGTATTGATTAACTTGGCTTCGGCGTCTGCAAGTGAAATTTATTCTGCTGCGATTCAAGACTATGAACGTGGTGTGGTGATTGGTAGCACCACAACGGGTAAAGGAACAGCGCAGGTACAACTTGACTCTTTAGCCTATGGTCAAGCAACCTTAACGCAACGTAAATTTTACCGCGTGACTGGCGGCAGTACCCAGAATAAAGGAGTCGTGCCTGATATTAAGTTGGTTGATATTTACAATGAAGAGTTTGGTGAACGTAAAGCGAAAAATGCTTTACAGTGGGATACCATTCCTACAGCACCGTTTAAACGTGAAGGCTCGATCCAAGCCTATGTTCCCGATTTGATTAAGTCATCTCAGCAACGTGTCAGCATTGATCCGCAATTTAAATATTTAGAGCAACGTACTGCGATTGCGAAAAAGACAGAAGAGCAAAAGCGTGTGGTGCTTGACTTAGCGAAGCGTAAAGCCGAGCTGTTGGCACTAGAGCAAAAGTCTTTGGATGCTGAAAATCAGCGTCGTAAAGTGGTGGGTCAAAAACCTTATGCCAACTGGGAAAGCTACCAAGCGTCTATGGATGCATTGGTGGAGGCACGTGCAAAAATGAAGGCAAACCAACGCCCAGCACTGCCTGAAGAAGAAGTCTTTGTGACGGAAGCGGCAAACGTGCTAATGGACTATGCCAAATTACAAGGCAAAACGCATACAACAACAGCCAAAAAGTAAGTAATTCATCCATAAATAACATTGAGATGATTGCTTGAGTTTTTGACAGAAAAGATGAATTTATCCATTGAGAAATAGCGAGCTACGGCTCGCTATTTTTTTGTGAGTAGGGCGGTGTTCGATTTAAATCTAGAAAGCAATCTATAAATGATTCTAACTTATTCATTTTATTATGATTAGAAACTGTTCTAAAATAATAAACACCTGATGCAATTTTTATCAAAAGTTTAAGTTTTAGTGAACTTCATCAAGCTTTATTTTTTTAAATTAATCAGTTGCTTAAAATCTTGAAAGAAAGACTTGACCATTACCGTAGACTAATAGATTCTAAGAGAAAATAAGTAAGTAATTGAAAATGTAACAAGTTAAAGGGAAGAGATAGATTGGGTAATTCGGTTAAAGAAAGTGCCACGATAACCTAAGCGGAACGCTTGATATGACCCATATTCATTATGATTACAATCTGGTCGTTGGTTCAATCGTAGTTGCATTATTAAGTTGTTACTTAGCTGTTTCACTCGAACAAATGTTGTTCCGTGGAACACGACCAAGATATGAAAATGTCATTTTATTATTCAGCGGTGCAATTTTAGGTGCTGCGATTTGGTGCATGCATTTTGTAGGCATGATGGCCAGCCATTTGCCTTCAAATCATAGTTTTGATACCAGTCTTACTCTGACATCCTATTTTATTGCCTTTGTCGCGTCCACTTTTGCCGTGTGGTTAACCACACGACTGACGCTACCATTTCCTCGTTTAATTTTAGGCTCAGTTTTAATGGGGCTAGGCATTTCCGGCATGCATTATACTGGTATGCTGAGTTTGGCCGTTCAGGACTACGAACAACGTTATGAGCCCTTAATTGTTATCTGTTCAATTTTGGTCGCGATCTGTGGTTCAGGTTTAGCATTTTGGCTGACATTTAAAAATAAGTATTCGTCTAAACGTAACATCATGAATGCCTTTGTTGCGGTCATGCTGACTTTTAGCATTGTCGCTATGCATTATATTGGTATGGCGGCTGTTGATTTTGTACCGCTAAACTCGATGGATGTATTGGTTGCGGCTCAAATTAACCATAATTTATTGCTATTTATTGTCTTATTTGTCACCAGTTTATTGTTGATGGCGGCCTTTAGCGTTGCAGTACTTGAGCAACGTTTAGAACATCGCAGTTTGCAGTTGATGCGCGCAAATCGAGAACTAGCCAATCAAGCTGTACAGGACAATTTAACCCGTTTACCTAATCGACTATTTTTGGCTGAATATGCACATTTTCTATTTACAGAGCATCGCTTAAGACAAGATAAAATTGCTTTTATTTATATTGATATCGACCGTTTTAAAGCGGTCAATGATGTGTTTGGACACCATGTGGGTGATCAACTACTGATTCAAATTGCTACGCGTATTCACCGCTTAATTGATGATCAAGCCAAATTGCTGCGAATTGGTGGCGATGAGTTTCTGATTGTGCTTGAATCGGCAAGCAATGACTCTGCCACAGCAATGTCTGAAAAAATATTGGAATTGATGCAAGAAAGCTTCCTAATTGCAGGTAAGGAAATCAATATTTCAGGCAGCATTGGTATCGCGATGTACCCTGAACATGGTGCGAACTTACAAGACCTACTGATCAATGCAGACACCGCAATGCTGAGTTCGAAGTATCAGGGGCGTAATACCTATTCATTTTTTAATTATACTGCCGACCAATTTGAAGAAAAAAGTCAGACGAAACTGATCAATGATTTATATAAAGCGGTAGAAGAACAGCAATTTATTTTATTTTATCAGCCAAAATTTAATGCCGTTGATCGTGAAATTTGTGGGGTTGAGGCCTTAATTCGTTGGAATCATCCAACTCTAGGTATGCTGACGCCAAATAAGTTCATTAATGGCGCGGAAAAAACTGGACTGATTATTGCCATGGGCTATTGGGCGCTTGAAGAAGCCTGTAAGCAAATTCAGCACTGGGAAAAGCTGAATATGCCGTTGTATCCTATTGCGGTCAATTTATCAGCGATTCAGTTTGAACATAAACACTTATTTAGTACTTTAGAGTCACTTTTTGCACGGTATGAAATTAACCCGTCACATTTAATTATTGAAATTACCGAGTCAACTGCGATGCATCATATCGATGCCAGTATTGTAACTTTTGAACATTTGAGAAAGATCGGAATTAAAGTTGCGATTGATGACTTTGGTACGGGACATTCAAGTTTCTTGTATTTAAAAGAACTGCCTGTAGATGAGCTGAAAATTGACCGTGAGTTTATCCGCAATTTGAGCGTCGGTTCTAAAGAAGAAATTATTTTAGAAAGTATTATTCACTTGGCAATTCGACTGGGTTTAACGGTCACTGCAGAAGGTGTAGAGACAGAACAACAAGCAGAAATTTTAAAACGTTTAGGTTGCCAACAGTTGCAGGGATATTTGTTAGGAATGCCGATGCCAGTGGCACAGCTTGAAGAAAGCATGAAAATGAAAGTTGAATAAAGTCATTTGTAGTCTGATCGCATTGCCAATGAGTGAGAAAAAAAGACAGAGAAATGCTTTATATCGTCGATAAAAACAGGTCATCATCCAATGTAAAACATCAAGACACACCACGCTAAGATTTTGACTCAACCCGATGTGGTTGATTATTTTTAATGGTCAATCTGATACAATATCGCCAATTTTCCATATTGATCAGATCTGATCTTTTGCACTGCGAGTTTTGCAGTAGGTGTCTTTCATGAGTTTTAAAGAAGAATTAGCGACACAGGTCGCTCAGCGACGTACTTTCGCTATTATTTCCCACCCCGATGCCGGTAAAACCACAATGACAGAAAAACTGTTGTTATGGGGACAGGCGATTCAGGTTGCAGGTATGGTAAAAAGCCGTAAATCTGATCGTGCGGCAACGTCTGACTGGATGGAAATGGAAAAAGAACGTGGTATTTCGATCACCACTTCTGTTATGCAGTTCCCGTTTAAAGACAAGATGATTAACTTGCTCGACACCCCAGGGCATGAAGACTTTTCTGAAGATACCTACCGTACATTAACCGCTGTTGACTCTGCGCTTATGGTGATTGATGGTGCAAAAGGTGTCGAAGACCGTACGATCAAATTGATGGAAGTGTGTCGTATGCGCGACACGCCGATTATTTCATTCGTCAACAAAATGGACCGTGAAATTCGTGAGCCATTAGAACTGCTTGATGAAATCGAAAACGTTTTAAAAATTAAATGTGTTCCGATTACTTGGCCACTGGGCACAGGTCGTGACTTTGCTGGTGTATTTAACCTACTCGAAGAAAAATTCTACGTTTATAAGGCAGGTTTCGGTTCAACTATTACGGATATTGAAGTCCGTGATGGCTATGACTATGCAGATTTGCGTGAAAAAGTCGGCGAACTCGCTTGGGCTGCATTTGAAGAGTCGTTGGAATTGGTTCAAATGGCCAACGAGCCCTTAGATCGTGATGAATTTTTGGCAGGTCGCCAAACGCCAGTCTTGTTTGGAACGGCACTCGGTAACTTTGGTGTGGACCATGTGTTGGATGCATTTAGTCAATATGCACCTGAACCTAAAGCACATCCGACGCAAGACCGTAAAGTTGAAGCGACTGAAGAAGGCTTCACAGGTTTCGTCTTTAAAATTCAAGCCAATATGGATCCAAAACACCGTGACCGTATTGCATTCATGCGTATCTGTTCAGGTAAGTATGAAAAAGGCTTGAAAATGAAACATGTGCGTCTAGGTAAAGATGTGCGTATTAGTGATGCTTTAACGTTCCTTGCTGGTGACCGTCAGCACCTTGAAGAAGCATGGCCGGGCGACATTATCGGTTTGCATAACCATGGTACGATTCAGATCGGCGATACTTTCACTTCGGGTGAAGATTTACATTTTACCGGTATTCCTCACTTCGCCCCTGAAATGTTCCGTCGCGTGCGTTTAAAAGATCCTTTGAAGTCAAAACAGCTACAAAAAGGCTTAAAAGAACTTTCAGAAGAAGGGGCGACTCAGGTCTTTATGCCGCAAAACAGTAATGACTTAATCGTGGGTGCTGTGGGTGTGCTTCAGTTTGAAGTTGTGGCTTATCGTCTGAAAGAAGAATACAAAGTTGATTGTATTTACGAGCCTGTAAGTATCAATACCGTACGTTGGGTATCGTGTGATGACGAGAAAAAATTCAACGAATTTAAGAAAAAAGCACACGACCAATTGTCTGTCGATGGCGGTGGTCATTTAACTTATCTTGCACCAAGTCGTGTGAATTTACAGTTAATGCAAGAACGTTATCCGGATATTGTGTTCAGTAATACACGTGAACACTAAGTTGTTCTTTTACAGAAATAAAACAGCTTCTTCGTGAAGCTGTTTTATTTTGTGGTAGAGTTTTTAAATCCATACATTACGCAATCATTTGGTCGTTTAGGACATCATGAAAAAATTCAAGGATGCTACAGTTTTTGCACTTTTGGGGAGTGTTTTGCTGCTCAGTGCATGTGATTCAGGAAAAGAAAACAAAGCGACAAAGCTGGCCGATGATGGCGCTTCTGAAGTGACTGTGATCAATCCAGATGTTTTGCCTTATTTAAATATCCAAGAGCAAGCCGCAAAAATCGCCAAACCGTTTTGTGAAAATAAAAGTTGTATTGATTTAGAGATACAAACCATTCAGACCGTAGATACGTGGTTGAATGGTTGGATTGAAAAAAATCAGGCCAGCGTCGTACAAGATCAGATTGCATTAAAGCAAAATATGAATCTCCAACAAGCCGTCGATGCGTATGTGAAAAAATCAGATGCTTGGCAGGCAGAGTTTAAAACCAATAAAGCCTATGAATTGGCCATGTACACACGAGTTCCATATCAACGGAATCAATATGTGTTGCTGCAAATCGGTGTTGATACCAAACAGGAAAATATCACGGTCAAAGAGCGTTATTATTTTTTTGTGGCAGACCGCCGTGCGAAAAAGAATCTTAAACCTTTAGATGTTATTGAAGCAAAGCAACAGCAAAATATGGATGCTATTGTGCAACAAGCCTATAGCAAATGGTTAGATGAACAAGAGGTGGATGTCAAAAAATCGGCACCGAAAAAACTCTATTGGGGCCAAGCAGATTGGTTCTTTGATCAAGAAGGTGTTGGTTTGCATTATCGTACAGATGAAATTGTCAAAGATAGTAAACAACTGGATATTTATCTCAGCAAAGCGCAAACACAACAAGTATTGAAAGCTGACGTTTATCAGCATATGTTCTAATCAACGAAAGTATTTAATTTGATAAGATATTTACCAAAATAAATATCAATTATTCAAAATGAAAGGTTGAAGCAATGGTGCAAAAAAATAAAATTTGGGCAAGCTCAATATTGGCAGTTTCTGTTGCATTCACGGCGTGTCAGCCACAACAAGCTGAACCTGAACAAAAGCCAGATCAAGCAAAAACTGAACAGCCAGATTTGAGTGCAAAACTGATTGGTGATGCGGAAAAATTACAACTGAATTTACCTGAATGTGATGGCGGGGTCTGTCCTGAAATTTCAGTTGAACGCTTAAACAGTAATCAAGCCTTTATTGATGAATTTATTGATGCGGAAATTCTAAAACAGTTAGGTGAAATTCTATCTGTATCGCCTTTAGAAGATAAAACGCTGAGTACTGATGCTCCCGCTGCAAGTGAAGTTCCTGCAGCGTCTGAAGCAAAATCTGCTTTGGCAAAGGTTGAAACGCCCAAATTAAAATTGGAAAAAGCCACGCAGCCTTACATGCAAGCGTTCTTAAATTTAGATAAAGAATTGAAATCTTTAAGTGCCAATCAGCAAATCAGTTTGATGATTAAACCTAAAATATTAAATGCTGAAAAACCCTTGGCAACAGTGGTTTTAAATACCAGTTCATATTTAGGTGGAGCTCATGGTTCTTCTGCACAGCAATATTATAACTTCGATTTAAGCACTCAAAAATTGGTGCAGCTCAACGACATATTATTGCCAAATCAACGTGCTGAGCTTGAAAAGCGGGGCTATGAAGTATTTAAAACTTGGGTGAAAGATGCCAAGTTGGCAGACAATATTCAAGAATACGAACAGATTTGGAAATTTAAACTGTCTGATAATTTTTATCTAAGTCAGCAAGGTTTAATTTTGCAATATGCTGAATATGAAATTGGGCCGTATGTGGTGGGTTTACCACGTTTGACCATTCCGTATGATCAATTGCAAAGTGTATTGAAAAAGCAATATCTACCTCCAGTTGAAGCTGTTGAAGCCTCAGCCGCAAAAGCAAATTAATCAGTGCAATGACTTACTCACTGTTTGATACGCATACGCATTTTGATGTTCCCGATTTTGACGCTGATCGGGAACAGTTGGCGTATGCTGCCAAACAGGCGGGTGTCGATGCGTTAGTATTGATTGGTTTTGTACAGTCACGTTTTCAAGATTTGCTGCATACTCAAGAGTTTTTAGATCGTTTATCCAATGCTCCCAAAAGCTATTTAGCTCCCGGCTTACATCCGTTTTATATTGAGCAACATCGTACAGAACATTTGCTCGATGTGGAGCAGATGCTAAAGCAGCATGATTGTCTTGCTGTCGGTGAAATAGGTTTAGATACCTTTTTGAAACAGCATAAACAGCCCGAACTTTTTCAAAAGCAGCAGCAGTATTTTTCCGCACAACTTGAATTAGCACAGCAGTTTGATAAACCGATATTGCTGCATATTCGCAAATCCCATGCGGAGGTGCTTTCGATGTTGAAAAAGCATCAATTTAAGCTCGGTGGTATTGCACATGCATTTAGTGGTGGTGTTGAAGAAGCGAAGGCATTTACCAAGCTAGGTTTTAAAATTGGTGTAACAGGGCAAATCACCAATCCCAATGCAAAAAAATTACATCAAGTGGTTCAGACTTTGGGTTTAGATCATTTGGTCTTAGAAACCGACTGTCCCGATATGACACCCTTATGTTGTCAGCATTCGACGGAAGGGCGTACCCGTAATACGCCAGTCAATTTGCCCTATGTATTGCAGGGGCTAGCTCAGAGCTTAAACCGTACTGAGTCTGAGATTGCACAGATCTTATGGAAAAATTCATTACAGGCATTGCATCTGGACGCTTAAGCGGCAACAAATATGACGCCGCTTGATTGAATCTGATTTTATTTGCATCGTGCATGCAATGATGGTTTTCTAAAAAAAGGCGCATTATGCAATTTCTAAAATGCTTTAGACTTGGCATTATGCTGTTAAATTATTTTGAGTGAGTTTCACATGGCACAAGGACTATTGGCTGGCAAACGCTTTTTAATCGCGGGTATTGCAAGTAAGTTATCAATCGCATTTGGTATTGCGCAAGCTTTACATCGCGAAGGTGCAGAACTGGCTTTTACTTATCCAAACGAAAAATTAAAAAAACGTGTAGATGATTTTGCTGAACAATTTGGTTCAACTTTAGTTTTCCCATGTGATGTAGCAGTGGACGCTGAAATTGATACCGCTTTTGCTGAACTTGCTAAACATTGGGATGGTCTAGATGGTGTTGTGCATTCAATTGGTTTTGCACCGGCACATACTTTAGATGGCGATTTCACTGATATTACCGACCGTGAAGGTTTTAAAATTGCTCACGACATCAGCGCATATAGTTTTATTGCGATGGCTCGTGCGGCAAAACCTTTATTGGCTGCACGTCAAGGTTGCTTATTGACGCTGACTTACCAAGGTTCTGAACGCGTAATGCCAAACTATAACGTTATGGGTATGGCAAAAGCGTCACTAGAAGCAGGCGTACGTTATTTGGCAACAAGTCTTGGCGCTGAAGGTATTCGTGTAAATGCGATTTCAGCAGGTCCGATTCGTACCTTAGCGGCTTCAGGGATTAAATCTTTCCGTAAAATGTTAGATCTAAATGAAAAAGTCGCACCGCTTAAACGCAATGTCACCATTGAAGATGTCGGTAATGCAGCATTGTTCCTTTGCTCACCTTGGGCAAATGGTATCACAGGTGAAATTCTGTATGTTGATGCTGGCTTTAATACTGTAGGTATGAGCGCTGATCTAATGGCAGATGCTGAGTAATTTGCTCCTCCCTTTTTAAAAGGGAGGGTGGGAGGGATTTTGTTAAGTAGAAGTAAATCCCCCTCATTCCCCCTTTTAGTAAAGGGGGAAGCTAAAAGGCAATAAAAAAGACCGCAAAAGCGGTCTTTTTTAGATTTGAAGATAAGCGATTAAGCTTGGCCTTCAGCAGCAGTTTGCGCACGTTGCAAATTCGCTTCGAATTCAGCATCGAAGTTAATTGGTGTAAGCAATAATTGTGGGAAGCTGCCTTTAGTAACCATATCGTTCACAGCTTCACGTAGGAATGGGAACAAGATATTTGGGCAGTAAGCACCAAGAATGTAAGGAAGACGTTCTTCTTCAACGCTATCGATTAGGAAGATACCTGCTTGAGTAACGTCAACGATAAATGCAGTGTCACCCGCATTGTTCGCTTGAACGACAACTTTCAGTGAAACTTCGAAGTGTGTTGGATCAACTTTTTCTGCAGAAGAAGAAAGGTTGATATTTAGTTCAGGCTGCCATTCTTTAGTAAATACTTGAGCCCCAGGTACTTCGAAAGAAATATCTTTAGTATAAATACGCTCTAATGCCAATTGTGGTTGAGCTTGTTGTTCTTCACTCATTGTTTATTCCTTAATATGAGGTGACGATTTATGTTTAAAATTAAGATAGCATGCCGTCGAGTTTGCCTTCACGCTCTAAAGCATAAAGTTGGTCAAAACCGCCAATAAACTGATCATTAATAAAAATTTGAGGAACGGTACGGTGGTTGGTGCGTTGCATCAATTCAACACGTACTTCAGGCGCTTCATTTGATAAATTAATTTCTTTATAAGCCACGCCTTTACGCTCTAGGAGCTGTTTTGCACGAATGCAGTAAGGACATACAGTTGTTGAATAAATCGTAACTTCAGCCATGTTAATCTCCTAAGAAGCGCTTATTTGCTTTTAACTAGAGGTAAGCCTTGAGCTTTCCAGTTGCTAATGCCGCCGTCTAAACGGTATGCATCTGCATGACCGACTTGTTGCAATGCAGAACCTGCCACTTGACCAAGGTTACATACAAAAACCAACGGGCGATCAGAAGTTTTTAACTCTTCAATGTGTTTTGTAATTTGGCTATATGGAATATTACGGCTACCGCTAATATGACCTTCGCGGAAGTCTTTCGCATCACGTAAATCAATCAATTGAGCATTTTTAGCTTTAACTAAAATCCCTAAAGATTGAGGTGAAATTTTGCGACCATTACGCTGGCCTTCAAGAATAAAGAACAGCACGACTAATACAGCCAGCGTTCCAAATAAGAAGGGGTGATTCCCCATAAATTCGAACCAACGTTCCACAATTCACCTAACTACAATTTTAAATTGCCAAGAGTATAGCCCATAAATATGGTGATCAAAATCACCCCTTCAAGGGCATGAACAGAATAAAAATTAATTTTTTTGCTGCGCTTCCGTGATTTCGTCGATCAGACGTAAATAACTGTCTAATCGGCGCGGCAAAATTTCGCCATTTTGAGCCGCCATTCTAAGCGCACATTGCTTTTCATGTTTATGCGTACAGTTACGGAACTGACAATAACCCAAATGTGATTCGATCTCAGGGAAACCTTGCTGAACTTTTTCCAATTCTAGGTGCCATAAACCAAATTCACGGATTCCTGGTGAATCAATCAATGCAGAACCTTCACCAAACGCAATTAAGCGCGTAGAGGTGGTGGTGTGCTGACCGAGCGCGGAGTTTTCCGAAATAATATTGGTTTTTTGCGCAGCATCCGGAACAATGGCATTAATTAAAGTACTTTTACCAACCCCAGACTGACCTACAAATGCGACAGTTTCACCAGAAAGTCGAGCAGAAAGTGCGCTTAAGTCACCATCAGATTGGGTTTGCATGACCTCATAGCCCAAGTCACGATATTCTTGTAATAGCGTTAAGATCGGATCGTTGTCTTTAAGCAAGTCGGATTTATTTAAGACCAATAATGCTGGAATATCGGCATCTGCACAGGCCACTAAATAGCGGTCAATCAGACCTGGTGCTGGCTCAGGAAGTGGTGCAAATACAATCACAATCAGGCTGACATTGGCTGCGACAGGTTTCACTTTGTGATAACGGTCAGGGCGTGTCAGTAAAGATTGGCGTGGATGAATCGCGGTAATAATCCCTAAACCTGTGATCGGGTCAGCTTGCCATTTGACACAGTCACCCGTCACCAATAATTCGAGATTGGTACGGGTATGGCAGCGCCAAACACTGCCTAATTCGATGGGTTTCCAATGGGGTTCAGGTTCACCTGCTTGCACAATGGGTTTTTCAGGATGTTGATCGGGTGTAGACAGCGCTTGAACTTCAAGTTGACGACCATAATGTTGGACGACCAAGCCTTCCAAATCTGCAGAAGTATCGATTTCTTCCTGACGAGATTTATGTTGCTTCTGAATGCGACGTTGCTGCTGTTCAGTCAGTCGGCGCTTACGAATTAAAGCCATTCATATCCTAAAAAACCATGAAAACTAGATGGCAAAAATAGCATGAAAGCAGGGTCTATTTACAGCGCAAGCCCAATAAATTTGCTACTATGTTCATTTTTACAGCCTAATAAGATTGCACATTTATGAGCAGCACACCTGATACACGCCTGATTTGGATTGACCTTGAAATGACAGGTCTAGATACAGATAACGACCAGATTATTGAAGTTGCAACAATTGTGACGGATGATAATTTAAATATTCTGGCGGAAGGGCCTGTGCTTGCGGTACATCAGTCTGACCGTGTGCTCAATGCAATGGATGAATGGAATACTCGCCAACATGGTCAATCAGGCCTGATCGAACGTGTACGTCGTAGTAAATTGACAGCACAAGATGCTGAACAGCAAACTTTAGAATTTTTGAAAAAATGGGTGAATCCAAAATCATCACCAATGTGTGGTAACTCAATTTGCCAAGATCGTCGTTTCTTGCATCGTTTAATGCCTGAAATGGAACAATACTTCCACTACCGTAATCTCGATGTATCATCAGTGAAAGAATTGGCGAAACGCTGGCGCCCAGAGATCATGGGTGGCTTGAAAAAGAATGCTTCACATTTAGCGATGGATGATATCCGTGACTCGATTGCAGAGCTTAAATACTACCGTGAATATTTCTTTATTATGAATAAAGACTAAGGTTGTAAGATCGAAAAAGAGGCGAAAGCCTCTTTTTTTATCTGAGATATTTTCTCTATCGTTGATAGATGTTGGCTTGATGAATCTCGAGAAAACTTGCAGGTTGAGCCAAATCAGTGAAGCCAAATTGACGATATAGACCATGTGCATCCGCCGTTGCAAGTAACATGCGTCTGAGATCTGCGGAGCCACATTTTTCAAATAAAGTACTCACAATTAATTTTGAATAGCCTTTGCCTCGATGCTCATCGGCGACATAAATATCGGCTAAATAAGCAAAAGTTGCATAATCCGTAATAGCACGACCAAAACCGATGAGTTCATCATCGAGAAGTAGAGCCACGGCCAAAGAGTTTTCAATCGCTTTTTTCACCAAATTTTTCGGAATATCTTTTGACCAATAGGTATGGCTTAAAAAGCGATGCACGGTGTCTAAATCCATTTCATTTTTGTCATCGGTAATTTTTAAATTATTTAGCAGAGGATGGATGTCCATGGCAATACACACTTAAGTTTTAGATTTATGGTTATACTTTTTAAAGCAGACCTCCGTTCACTGTAAATGTTTATTTTGATGGATTTAGACCTGATGCGAATGCCGCTCTGTTGCGCTGTCTGCTGAATTGCGTTTTATCAAAGAAAATAAGTAGCGAATTTGCTAAAATGGCGGCTGATTTAACACAGCTTCCAAACCTATGACTGAACTGCTCCAAGATGATGAATATGACCGCCGTTTTGCTGGCGTAGCCAAAATATATAGTGATGAAAGTTTTCATCATTATGAAAAAAGTCATGTCATGGTGATTGGGATTGGTGGTGTAGGCTCATGGGCGGTCGAAGCTTTAGCGCGTACTGGTATTGGTGAGCTGACCTTGGTCGATATGGATGTCGTTGCTGCATCGAATATTAATCGACAATTGCCTGCCATGAGCACGACACTGGGACATGAAAAAATTGAAGTGATGGCAGAGCGCTGCCGTGCGATTAATCCCCGAATCAAAATAAATTTGATTGATGATTATCTCACACCCGAAAATGTCAAAGAAATTTTGGCAGGTGCTCCTGACCTAATTCTAGATTGTATTGATGATGTGAAGGCCAAATTTGCCTTAATGCTACATTGCCGTTTTAATAAAATTCCGTTGATCGTTTCCGGTGGAGCAGGGGGTAAACTTGATCCGCTGAAAATCCGAGTCGCAGATTTATCAAGAACAGAGCAAGACCCAATGTTAGCTAAATTGCGGACACAATTACGCGGCAAAGGCATTTGTAAAAAGCCGAAAGAAAAGTTTGGGATTACCTGTGTTTATTCGATTGATAATCCATTTTCCAGTGCTGATGTTTGTCCAAGTGCAGGCTTACGTTGTGGTGGATATGGTTCAGCAGTAGTCGTGACGTCCAGCTTTGCGATGGTGGCTGTGTCAGAGGTGCTCAAAAAACTTGATGTAAAACGAGCAAAAACATGACAGCTATCTCATTTTGAAAAAAATAAAGCACCGAATTCGGTGCTTTTTTTGTATATAGAATTAAAATCAGACACAATGTTGGAATAATTAAAATATTGATTTTTTTGGGGCGAGTATGTGGTTTTTACTGATACTAATTTTGGGGATGGGAGCACTTGCGTTTTGGATGTGGAAAAGACCCGATCCAGTAAAACGCGATCAGGCTAAAGCGATTGGGCATGACTTGTGGATAGATCAATTAGATGCACAGCTGAAATTTGCAGAACGTTTAATGCTTGATGCACCAACCGACTATGCGCGTGCCTATGAGTTGTATCAAAATTTGGCCAAACAGCATGAAATTCCACAGGCCTATGTCGCTATGGGACAGATGCATTTACAAGGCTTAGGCAGAGAAGTCAGTGTGGAAAATGCGCTGGCTCTATTGGAAAAAGCCAATAGTTTAGGCAGCGATGATGCTGCATATGTGTTGGGACAAGTTGAAGAAGGTATCTATGGCGGTGTACCCAATCTTGAAAAAGCGCAGTATTGGTATCGACATGCGATTTCACGCGGTCATTTGGATGCACAATATCGACTCGCCGAACTAAACCCAGAAGATCAAACACATGCCGAGCAGCAACATTTAGATTTGTTGCAAAAAAATGCGGACAATGGACATGCCAATTCACAGTATCAATTGGCACAGTTCTATTTAAACCAAGCCACGCCAAATATTGCTCTAGGATTGGAATATTTACTGAAAGCTGCTCAACAAGACCATATGGCGGCTATTCAGCAATTGCAGCAATTCTATGCTCAAGGAAAGTATCTTGCACAAAATGATGAAAAGTCATTGCAATATTTAAAGCGAGGATTGCTACTCGGGCACCAGCAGCAGTTGTATGAATATTATCAAGCAGTATTGATGGGTAAAATCGACGTCGATCAGCGTCAGCGGGTTTATCATGATCTTTTGCAGCAGGCCAAAGAGCACAAAGTTGCTGCAGCCAGCCGATTATTAGGTATTGCACATTTTCATGGTTGGTATTTGGAGAAGCAGGAAACTTTAGGTTTTCGCTTTCTGACCGAAGCTGCTCAACTTAAAGATGCTGATGCAATTAGTCTTATTGCAGCGCTGTATTTTGAAAAGTATTTGGTTAGTGATGATCCGCAAAAAGCATTTGAGTTATATCAAACAGCGTATCAATTCAAACCATTATTCATTAACCAAGTCGGTTTGGCCCTATGCTATCTACACGGCGTCGGTGTTGAGCGAAATATCAAGCAAGCGCAGCAACTTTTAGTTGAAGCGGCAAGACACTTAAATGATATGTCCATTACGTGTGTCGCTGATCAAAACTATGTGATTGGACGTTTTTATGCATTGCCAGAGTATCCATTAGCACATCGTGATCACTGTTTGAGTTATCTGGAAAAAGCCGCAGAACAAGGTTCGCAGGATGCTGCTTGGTATCTCTATCGTTTAGCCGTGGACAATATCTTGCCTGATCTCTCATTTGATGATAGTCAAACACAGCGAGCATTGTTGAAGGCGGCGAAATTAGGCCATCCTGATGCACTCACGCAACTAGGTCTAGTTAATTTAAAAGGACAATGGGGAACACAAGATTTCCAACAAGCGTTGCAGTATTTCTCGCAAGCGGCGGGATTAGGAAATGTGACTGCCTTGTACCAGCTTGGTGAAATGTCAGAACATGGTTTGGGTGTGCAGCAAGATTTAACTCAGGCACATAGTTATTATGCACAAGCGGCTCAGGGGATGAATGCTGCGGCGTTAACGCGATTGGGCTATTTATATATTCATGGCATGGGCGTAGAGCGTGATCTTAAAATTGCACAGCAATATTTGGAAAAAGCGGCCTTGCAAGGCTATGTCGAAGCACAAGAGCAATTGGAGAATATTCACGCATTTTTATATACCAATTAATCGCGATGCAAAGCAGTAAGGTGGTATGAAGAGACCTGAAGTTTAGTTTGATGGTCTCTATATTTTTTTAATGCAGAAATAAATAGAGTAAAAATAACATAAAGAATTGATGTAGAAATTTGAATTTTTACTTACATAAAACCCAAAAAAGCAGGCAGATTATGCCTAGAAAAATATGAGTTTTTTTGATTAAATACCCCGCATATTTTATAAAAATCTGATTTTAGATAATAACGATGCTGAACAATATTTATTCTGCACTTGAGAAATTGGGCATTAGTCCACAAAAACGTGCCTTGCATATTCAATTTTCCAATACCACGCTGAATGAACAAGTATTCTTGCAACGTATTGATGGGGAACATGCCTTAAGTGAAGGTTTGAATGTTCAGCTCATCTGTCTCTCAACTTCTGCCACCTTAGAACTCAAACAATTTATTGGTACACAAGTCGCAATCGATCAGGTGACCGATGCTGGGCAACTTTTCCGTATTACCGGGATCATTACTGAAGCATTTCAAGGCCAAAGTGATGGTGCATTAACGCTATATAAGTTGACCTTAGAAGATGCAACGGCATTGTGGCATAAGCGTCGTAATAGCCGTGTGTTTATGAATAAATCGGTCAAAGATGTGGTCGAGATTATTTTTAAGGAATGGCAAAAAAAGAGCCCACTTTTTGCAGCGAGCTTAAGTTTGGACTTAAGTGGCTTAAAAAAAGAGTATGACGTTCGACCATTCATGATGCAAAGTAATGAAACCGACTATGATTTTATTACCCGCTTATTACGCAGTGAAGGCATTCATTGGTTGGTTGATGAAGCTCAATCTTTTGTAACATCGTCTGCGGCACCCATCGCAGCCCAAAAGCTACGTTTGATTGATGATAATAGTCAATATCAAGCTTTGGAGCGACGTAATATCCGTTTTCATCGCAGTAGTGCGACTGAAAAAAATGACAGTATGACCAGTTTTATCGGTCAGCGCAGTCTGCAACCGACGTCGGTGCATGTGCAGCGGTGGCAGGCGGATGTGCTTGAACAGGACGAGGGTGGTGGTGCAGTACAAAGCAAGCACCTACATAGTCAAAATCAAGATAATGCGAGCTTAAGCTTAGAGCAAGCATGGCATGTGAGCCCTGCATGGATGCAAGATCTGAATGGTGAAGATGCTGCAACAGCTTCTAATAGTGCTCAAGTTGAACGTCTCAATCAAAATTTTAGTGATTATTATGCAGCTCAAGCCAAACAATTTATTGCTAAAAGTACCGTGCGTGATACACAAGTTGGTTATTGGTTCAAATTGGATGAGCATCCAGAGATTGACCAGCATCGAGGTGCCGATCAAGAGTTTTTGATTTTATCCAAGTCTTTTTATAACCAAAATAATTTACCCAAAGACTTAACCGATCAAGTTACACAACTGATCCATCAAAGTCAGTGGCAAGTCAAACAAAGCGATGCTGATGAACGCCAAGCCAATACCTTGGCTTTGCAACGTCGAAATATTACGACCGTCCCTGAATTTAATCCGCTTACACATCGACCAGTAACACATCCGCAGCGTGCTAAAGTTGTGGGTCCTGCCGGTGAAGAAATCCATGTTGATGAATGGGGGCGGATAAAAGTCCGTTTTCTGTTTACCCGTTCAGATGATCATGGTCATGATGGCGGTGCAGGTGCGAACAATAATGACACAGACTCGGCTTGGGTCGATGTACTGACCCCTTGGGCCGGCGAAGGCTATGGTGCGCGCTTCTTACCTCGAGTTGGTGAAATAGTTGTCGTTGATTTCTTTGATGGCAACATTGACCGACCTTTTGTCGTGGGTCGTATTCATGAAGCGCAGCGTAGTCCCACTAAATTTGACAATAAAGGACAATTACCAGATACCAAAAAACTTGCGGGAATTCGTTCCAAAGAAGTGGCGGGAGAGGGTTTTGGTCAATTACGCTTTGATGACACCACGGGGCAAATTAGTACCCAGCTGCAAAGTAGTCATGGTGCGAGCCAACTGAACCTCGGTAAGCTCAGTCATCCAAAAGATAAAGCAGAAAGTGAAGATCGGGGTGAAGGTTTTGAGCTGCGGACCGATCAATGGGGGGCAGTACGAGCTGGACAAGGTTTATTGGTGTCGACTTATAAACAGGAAAAGGCCAATGGTGAACATTTAGATGCAGAGATTGCAAGAACACAGCTGGAGACGAGTCATAGTAATAGTAAGTCTTTAAGTGATATTGCAAAACAACAAAAAACAGATGAAATTGAATCTGTTGAACAGCTAAAAGCTTTTGCCAGTGAAATAGAAAAAGATATCGCTAAATTTAAAAAAGCCATTCTTTTACTTAACTCAGTGGATGGTATTGCACTGAGTACACCAGAGGATATTCATTTATCAGCAACAGGCATGATCAACCAAATTGCCGGTGATAGCATTAACCTGAGTACGCAAAAAAATATTGTGGGCCAAGCACTGGGCAAAGTCAGTTTATTTGCAGCACAAGGTGGCATTAAAGCAATAGCAGCACAAAGTAAAATTGAAATTCAAGCACAATCTGATGCTTTAGATATTTTAGCTAAGAGCGGTATCACGATTTCTTCGACGGATGAAAAAATTGAAATCAGTAGTCCGAAAGAAATTGTGATTACAGGTGCATCGTCGCAAATGACTTTAAATGGCTCGGGAATTTTTGCTAAGACAGGCGGTAAATTTGAAGTAAATGCAGGGCAGCATCTATTTAAACCAGCATCGAGTGCTAGCAAGTCTGCACAACTTCCTGCTTCTAATCCGATGAAAGGGGCCTTAGAACTGCTTAAGAGCTATGGTGGTCAAGATTTCTTTAGCGGAACTGGATTTAAAGTGATTGATGCTTTGGGCAAGCAAGTTACAGGAAAATTAGACGGCAATGGCTTTGCTCAAGTAACGGGTATTGCACCAGGACCGGCTAAAGTTGAGTTCGACAAAGATCCTCGAAGTGCTTGGGATTCAGCGAGTCATTTTAAGCGTGACTATCAATGGGCAGAAAACGTTGTACCGGGAGCTTCAGACTTGATTCAGGATGCACTCGGGTCGTTGGGGCAAAATTTAACATCACAGTTAAAAGATAATCTCTTTAATTTAAATGCCGATTCTTTAAAAAATATCGGAAAAAATGCATTAAAAGATCTAGGTGGACAGGCATTAAATCAATTTAAAGACCAAGTCACCAATTCCGCACTATCTGCAATTTCATCGAAACTCAACTTGGGACTTTCTGCTTCACAAATGGCAAGTTTGGGTCAGGGTGCACAAGGCTTATCCAGCGTATTAGGTGGAAGTGGAATGAGTAACGGCATCGTTTCTGGGTCAACTGCTGCCGCAGTTCAGAACTCACAAGCAACCATTGATAAGGATATAGTGGGCCGTAAAATTTCTTATTCCACACGCGCATTGACCTATACAGAAACCATTCGAGAAGGCTCTGCAACGCCTACGAATGTGACAGCTGCACCAGTCGCAGTGCCTAAAGTGCCTGAAATAAAAGTAGCGGAAGCTGCAACAGAAAAAGCGATACCTGTCCTTGCTAGTGATGATGATTGGGTGGACCGGAAACAATATTCAAGTCCTTACCTCACTTACAGTGAAACCACACGACCGAAAAAGAACAATGGTTAGTACTTCATAAGAGCGACAGCAAAACACAATTTTAAATATTTAGAATTTGAGTAATAGGTTTTTACATGACAACTGAGCAAAATGTTCAACAAGAACAACAGACAACAACTAAGCCAGCAGTTGAACTGGCGATTTTTAACTTAGAGAGTGTGACGCATACAGAAGATCATAAGTTTATTGCACATCAAATTGAAAACTATTTAAAGCAATGTGGTAATACCAACTTAGGGCAGTTGAAAAGTCTTGCTAATGTACCAACGGTTGCCAATATTTTTGCATTATCGGGTGCTGTTTTAGATTTGCTATTATTTGCAACTGAACAAGAACAAGGTGATGCGGCAGTGCAAAAAGCAGCATTGCTCAGCATGAACTTGATAGGTTTATATTTAGAGCCTAAAGCCGAAGCGCATGTACGGATGGCGTTACGTCCGCTATTGGGGCTAATGGCGGAAAAGTTATATCCCGAAAATGGCAAAATTCAAGAAGCCGATATTCGCCGTATGAGCTTGCATTTAAATGCACAAATGGCGGGGGATTTAGAAAAGTTTCTTATTGAAACACAAGCTAAATTGCCGGAATTGCTTTCAGGTGCAAATACTTTGGGGTGTGCAATACTCAACACCTTTGCAGCACCGATTAAAAGCGGCTTGGTTTCCCCGACCATTAGTTTCGGGGCAACGGCGGAAAAACGTGATCCAACGGAACAATTTAGTAATTGGACCAAGCCACTGATAGATCTGACCAAGACCAGTGCACTTGCCAATATGCTGCCGAAAATTAGAAAGGCACAAAGCAATACGCCATTACAAAATGAAGCAACAGCAGCTTTAAAGCAGCTCCCCAATGTAATTCAACAACAAGGCAATGCAGGCATAAAATATACGTTGGCGTGGTTAATTCAAGGCACGTTAAAAGCCATAAAAGCACAAGGCAATAAAGCCAATGCCAGTGTGCCGATTCATCAAACCGGTGAGCATGAGCAGCATACAACAGGTGATACCTTGGAGTTTGTTGCTTTACAGGTGGATGCGCTCAATGATTCAACTTGTTCAATTCCAAGTGAGGATGCTACACCTAGTGACTCAGCTACTAATAACAGTATTAGTTATGCGATAGGTGCAGAACGAGTTAATCATACCGATTTCTATTTACCTAAAGTTGGTTTTGCTTTTAGTCGTCAATATAATTCGCAAATGAATGAATTTGATCACAGCATTATGGGGGCACGTTGGATGCTGCCTTTTTCCAATGTGATTTTGCAAAATCAACAGGGCTATCTGTTTATTGATAGCAATGGACGTAAGCATCAGTTGCCTGAGTCAATTGTGTATGAAGCATATATTGTCCCTTATGAGGGCTTTAGTATCGAGCCTTTAGACAATGGAGATTTATTACTCAATTTTGGTTCCGACTGGAATTTTCATTTTCATAGTTTTAATGGCGGAAATCACTATCAACTGATTCAGCAATTCAACGAAAAGACTGATGAAAAAGTTGTACTTGAATATCTTCTATTCGAACAAAGTGCCTATTTGCAGACCATTGATTTTCAGCTCAAACGGGCTAAGCACAAAGTTAAATTTGCTTTTAATGAGCAAGCGAAAATCATTGCAGCCTTTGTAGATGAGCAAGCAGAGCCACTATCGCGTTATCAATACGATACACAAGGTAATTTGATACAAGCGATTGATCAAAATGGGCATGTGCGCAGTTATGAATATAACGAAGCACATCAGCTGACCCGATACACCGACCGTACCGGACGGGGGCAAAATATTCGTTATGAGTCGACTGATGCCAAAGCCAAAGCGATTGCCGAATGGGCGGATGATGGTAGTTTTAAAACCCGTTTGGAGTGGCATCCGAGACTACGTCAAGTTGCTGTGTACGATGCCTATGATGTACCAACCTATTATTATTTCGACTTAGATGGTTTTACTTATCGCACACGCTTAGCCGATGGCCGAGAAAAATGGCTATCACGTGACAGTCAAAAACGCATTACCCGACAGATTGATTTTGCAGGCCTAGAAATCGAACAAGTCTATAATGACCAAGATCAACTGGTTAAAATTGTACAGCCGAATGGTGGCATCATCCGTTTTGCTTATGATGAAGCGGGGAATTTAACCGAAACCAAAGACCCCGAAGGCAATATCTGGAAAAAAGAATATGATGCCGATGGTAATGTGACCAAGGAAATCAATCCACTGGGTCATTCCACGCAGTATAAATATAACAATAACAATCAAATTGTTGAAATTACCGATGCTAAGGGTGGCTCAAAAAAAATCCAATACAATGAGCTTGGACAAATGTTGTCCTATAGCGATTGTTCGGGCAAAGAAAGTGCATGGCAATATGATGAGGAAGGCACACTCATTGCTCAAGCCTCTGCTGATCTGCAGCAAGTGAAATATCTCTATAGCACCCAAGGCAAAGACAAAGGACAACTACAAGCGATCATTTATCCTGATGGTTTAAAAGAACAGTTTGAACATGATGAAGAAGGACGTTTACTAAAGCATACCGATAGCAAAGGTTTAATCACTCAGTATCGTTACAATCAAGTCGGTCTATTAGAACAACGGATTGACGCCAATCGGCATCAAATTGGCTACCAATGGGACAAGCAAGGTCGGATTCAAAAACTCATCAATCAAAACCACGCAGAATATTTATTTGCTTATAACAGCTTTGGGCAATTAACTTTTGAGCAAGCTTTTGATGGTGAAGAAAAACACTACAGCTATGATGATAAGGGGCAATTATTGCAGATTCGCCAACCGAATATCTTGACTCAATTCGGCTATCACCAAGATGGCTCTATTGCCTCAAAAACCTATACTCATTTACAAACAGGACATAGCCAAATTGAAGAATTTGAATACAACCTGAATAACCAACTAAGCCAAGCCAAAAATGCAGTCAGTCAGATCGATTTCTATCGTAATCCGATGGGGCAATTGATACGTGAACATCAGCACTACAAAGTACCAAATTTAAAGCCGCTGACTGCAGTACTGCGTTATGAATATGATGAGTTAGGCAATTTAACTAAAACCATCCGCCCCGATGGACAAGTGCAAACTAATCTCAGCTATGGTTCAGGGCATATCTATGGCATCGCCTTTAACCAACAAGACATGGTGGCGTTCCAGCGCGATGACTTACATCGTGAAACGGCACGGATGTTGGCAAATGGTCTCATTCAAACCAAAAACTACAATGAAGTTGGATTGCTCAGTTCGCAGATCATCCGACCTGAACAAGAAACGCCAAACCAGTTGCAACAAGTAAAATACCAAGCCGAACGCCATTATCAATATGACAATAACTACTTACTGACTCAAGTGGATGATAATCGCTTAGGAAAATTGAATTACCAATATGATCCAATTGGACGCTTAATCAAAAGCCAAAGCCCACAAAAAACTGAGAACTTTGCCTTTGATCCAGCAGGTAACTTGATTGACCCGATTGCAACACAGTCATCACAAGTGAAAAATAACCTGATCACCCAATATCAAGGCAAACACTATAAATACGATGCACAAGGGAATGTTGTTGAAACGACCCAAGCAGGTAAAACTTTAAAGCTGACATGGGATAACTTAAACCGCCTGATTCAAAGTGACCACAATGGTCAAATCACAAGCTATGGTTATGATGTGTTTGGAAGACGTTTATTTAAGATTAACAAACCAGAATACAGCTTAACTTTATTTGGTTGGGATGGTGATTTAATGATCTGGGAGTCGCAACAGTCAAACAAAGATCAAGACAATTCTCAGCATGATAAAAACTACACCAAACATTATGTTTATGAGCCGAATAGCTTTGTACCGCTGCTGCAAACAGGTTACGCAGGGTTTATTAAACTAATTGAAACACCCGACTACTCAAAGTTTAAAACAGAACCTTATTCAATCTATAAAGACCCGATATGGAAAAACGAAACGAGAAAGAACAGAGCTGAATTAGAGCGAGTAGCGTTTTATCACTGCAACCAAGTGGGGACGCCACAAACTTTGAGTAACGAGCTGGGCGAATGTATTTGGGAAATCAAACAAAATACATGGGGTAGTGCTTTAGAGATTAATACTAGTGATAATTTATTAGAGCAAACCAATATCCGTTTCCAAGGTCAATATTATGACCATGAAACTGGATTGCATTATAACCGATATCGTTATTATGAGCCACATAGTGCAAGGTATGTGAGTAAAGATCCGATTGGGTTGTTTGGTGGGTTAAATAATTCAATTTATGTGAGCGATCCGAATCAATGGGTCGATTCGATGGGGTTGATGGCACAAGGGGAAAGGGAAAAAGTTGCTGCGAATAATGCGTTAGTTGAAAAGCATGCAGCTGAAAGATTCGCTCAACAAAAAGCTGCTTGGCAAGTTTCAAAAATAAAAGATGCAAGATCCAAACAACAAAATAGACCAAGTACTGGAATATTGGGTGCATTATTGCCAGGAACTATGTCAAGTGTTGCGAAAAATAAGCAAGATGCAAATGTTTTAAGAAATCAGCAAGGAATGAGAAATGTAGGTACAGTTGGAGCTGCCGCCGCTACTTTACCATATGGAGTTACAGTAATTAGTGGCGGTTTTGGAGCAGGTGCAAAGGCACCAATAATGGGTGCTGTTGGTTCTGCTGCAGTAGACGGTGGTTTTCAAACATTTGATAGTGTTAGATGTAAATGCAATGCCTATAATTATAAGCGAACTCTTGGTGTAGCTGGTGTGGGAGCATTAGCAGGAGGAGTTGGCGCAAATCTTGCAAAAGCAAATGGAGTAGAATATGTTACAGCTATGAATTTCTATAAAAATACTACAAATACTATTGGAAAAAGAATATTTTATGGTCAAACAGCAGTAAAATCTATTACAACAAAGCCTATTAAAGAGAATCCGAGTCTAAAGTTAGATGAACCACAGTACAGTAAATAATAAAGGAAGTACTTTTATATGTTCAATATAATTATTGAAATTGTGTTAGGTACATTTATATCTAATCTGAAAGCAGATAATCATCCCTATTTGTTTTGTTTTATAAAGGGGGTTTTACTGGGGTTGACAGGATTTTTTTTAGCCGTTATTTATAATTATTTTAATGATGATTATATAATGCCTTTTAATGATCTAATGTTTTTCTTTTTAATAACTCAAACGATAGGTATTGTAGTTTCAGTAATTTTTCTTATAATTGAATATTTGTTTCCAGATAAAAAAAACGAAGACTTTTAAAATATTTTAGGTGTAGGTGTTTGAAAAATATGTGTATTAAATTTACCAAAAAAATGTGATTGAAACCAGCCAAATAAGCAGAAACCTTAATCGCTTAATCCAAAGTGATCACAATAGTCAAATCACCATTTATGGTTATGATATATTTGGAAGACGAATATCTGAACAAAGTCAAATAGTTAATCAAAATTAAGTGGAACACAGCCTGACATTATTTGGTTGGGATAGTGATTTGACGATTTTCGAGTCGCAACATTACACTCAAAGCAATAATAAAATACAAGAGAACTTACAGCATACAAGTTACACCAAGCATTATTTTTTGAACCAAATAGTTTTACCATTTTTTCAAACAGGCTATGCAGGTTTTATTAAGTAGATTGAAACCTCAGACTATTCACGTTTCCAAACAGAACCTTATTCAATTTTATAAAGACCCGATATGGAAAACCGAAAAGAGAAAAAACAGAGCTGAATGGCTTTGTTGCACAAAGCTGTTCTTGAGGGCTTTTTCAGCGATATAATTTTCAAATGAAGAAGCCTACATACAAAATCTACCGCACAACCAATTGGCCCGCATATAACCGAGCACTCATGAGTCGCAGAAATATTGCCATTTGGTTTGATTCTGCTACGCAATGGTATGCGCCATCAAAAGGCAAACAAGGGCGAAATCAAACCTACTCCGACGCAGCCATCCAATGCTGCTTAATGATTAAATCCTTATTTCGTCTGTCTTTACGTATGGTTACTGGCTTTGTGCAAAGTCTGATTAAACTTTGCGGATTAAATTGGATAGCTCCAGATTACACCACGCTTTGTAGAAGACAAAAGCATATTGATATTGTAATCAGCTACCAAAAAAGTAGCGATGGGCTGCATCTACTCATAGACTCTACAGGCATGAAGTTTCTAGGTGAGGGCGAATGGAAGCGCAAGAAACATGGACCTGAATATCGTCGCCAATGGCGTAAACTTCATATTGGTATAGATGCTAAAACCCTACAAATACGAGCAGTTCAGCTTACAACCAATAATGTCAGTGATTCACAGGTACTGGAAGATTTACTTGCTCAAATCCCTTTAGATGAACAAATCGATTCTGTCTATACAGATGGTGCTTATGACACAAAACGATGCCGTCAGGTCATTGCAGATCGGCAAGCACATGCGGTGATTCCACCTAGAAAAAATGCGAAACCATGGAAAGATAAAAAGAGTAGCTCGCTAGAGCGAAATGAATTACTTCGAACAGTTACACGTTTAGGCAGGACACTATGGAAAAAATGGTCAGGCTATCATCGGCGAAGTTTGGTTGAAACTAAGATGTACTGCATTAAATTATTAGGAGATAAACTCAGTGCAAGGAGTTTAGATAGCCAAGTGAATGAGATTCATGCACGTGTAGCAGTGCTCAACAGATTTACGGAATTAGGTCGACCACTTACCCAGGTTACGCCTTAAATTTGGCTCAATTAGGGGCGCTTTGCATTTCAAATCTTTGTGCAACAAAGCCATTCGAAATATGAATATGTGGTTGATGAGGCTGGAAGTTTAAAAAGAAACAAAATTATTGACTATGCTCGATCTTTCTTTTTCTTTTATTATCTTATTTCATTATTAGGTAATCTATTTATTCACGTGTTTAATAGAAATTATTCTTTTAAAAATGATCATGATGCTCGTGAGGTTGAAGGTGTTAGCTTAAATTCAACTAAATTTGGACTCACTCACTATTTAATATGTATTCTATGCGCTTATATAGGGTTATTGTGTTTTACTTCGTTTATTGAATTTATTATGCAAACACGAGGTCGTGGGTTTGATAATTATTTGAAGTTTTGGAATTTTCTATAATAAAAAGCCCTTTCGGGCTTTTTATTATATTAATCAAGGCAACTGCTGAATCGGACTACCGCCTAATGCCTGCATCAAGGTCACATAAGCATTGTATTGACTCTGCTTGGTTTGAACCAAGGACAAACGTGCATTACGTGTAGTTTCTTGGGCATCTAGCAAGTTTTTCAACGCAATTGCACCATTACGATAACGAACTTCTGTTAAACGCTCAGTCTTTTCTGCAAGCTGTACATTACGCTCTTGTAAAGCAACTTGTTGGCTGAGCTCTGTACGATTCGATAGCGCATTTTCCACGTCGGCAAAAGCCTGATACAAAGTCTGACGATATTGAATAATGGCTTTTTCATAATCCAAATCACTAATAGCAAGGTCTTTCTTCATATCATTATATTGTAAGAAGGGTAGGCTGAGACTTGCGCCCAAAGTCAAAGCAGGGTTTTGCAATAAGTTACTCAAAGAGGTACTACTCGAACCCAAATTACCAGTCAAACTGATTGAGGGATAATAACTGGCTTTAGTTGCATCTTTATTGGCTAAAGCTTTACGTAATCTTAATTCGCTCGCTTGTAAATCTGGACGGCGAGACAACAACTCGGCAGGTAAACCTGCTGCAATCGTCGGTAATGCAATTCGAGGTAAACGCTGCGGCTCTGAAATATTCAGTTGTTGCACAGGTTGATGTAACAACACAGCCAATGCAGTGCGTGTTTCCACTTTTTGTTGGGCAATTTGGCTTAAGGTCGATTTTTGACTTTGGACCGACTGTTCCGCTTGGGTTAGATCTAAACCTGACACAGCACCGGCTTTATATTGCACCTTGACTAAGTCATAGGTTTTTTGCGTACTGGCTAAGTTTTGCTGCACAATACTGTAGCGCTCATTTAAATAGCCAAGTTGCCAATATAGGTTTGCTGTTGTTGCAATCAAGCTTTGGGCAGTGGCTTGCAGGTCTTGTTCAGTCGCTAAAGCTTCCCATTTTGCGGCCTCAGTCTGGCTAGCCAAACGACCAAATAAATCTACTTCATAACTAACGCCACCACTGAGTGATACACCTTTTGATGAGTCATCACCTGAGTTAAGGTCAAAGTTATGTCCAGTTGAAACACTTGAACTCACGCGTGGCCCTTGTTTATTTTCAGCCAAACCTGCTTGTAGTCGAGCTTGCTGTAAATTAATACCTGCAACCGCGAGGTCTGTATTGGCCGCTAAAACTTGATTCACCAACTGGTTCAACTGAGCATCATTAAACAATGTCCACCATTGGTCAGCATACGTATCTGCATGAACTTGCTGACTCATGGCTTTCGCATTTTGAAATTGCGTCGGGAGTTGTGTTGCAGGGGCTTCATACGGCGTCTTAACCACAGCGGCACAGCCGACTAAGCTACTTCCGAGAATGAAGGCACTTGCAAGTTTAGTTAAGGTCATTTGCATCATTATTTCCTTATTCGCGAGAAAGCGCATCGACAGGGTTCAGCTGTGCGGCATTACGTGCAGGAATAAAGCCAAACACAATACCAATCATACTTGAGCAGACAAATGCAGCAACGATAGACGTTGTTGAATAGGCCATTTGGAATGTTCCCCCGGCAAAATGACTAATCAATTGTCCAATACCTAAAGATAATAAAACCCCAAGCACACCGCCTAAGATACACACCAACACCGCCTCAATCAGGAACTGTTGCAGAATGTCACTTTGACGGGCACCCACGGCCATACGTACACCAATTTCTTGAGTACGCTCAGTCACAGAAACCAACATAATGTTCATGACCCCAATACCACCGACGATCAATGAAATCACCGCAATCGCAGACACCAATAAGGTCATTGTTGCAGTGGTTTGTTGAATGGTTTCACGGATACTATCGGAGTTCTGTGTAAAGACATCTTGCGCGCCATGACGTTGCACTAACAAGTTTAATATGGCGTTTTCAGCAGCGGCACTTGGGTATTCATCTTTTACGCGGACAATGATGCTACGTATGTTCGACTGCCCCAGCATACGACTCATAACCGTTGAATACGGCAAATACACATTCAGGCTATCTGAGTTGCCCATCATGCTTTTTTGTTCTTCGATCACGCCAATGATACGGCTCGGCACACTGCCTAATAAAATCACTTGACCCACAGGGTTGGTGCCATCTGCAAAGAAGGTATTTTTAGTATTACTATCAATCACCACATCTTGCGCTTGCTCAGTCACGCTTTCTTTATCAAAAGGCTGACCCGAAGCGAAGTTCATTCCTTTGACATAGAAGAAATCTTCACTCACGCCATTTACTGTGGTTGACGCTTCTGTGTCTTTAAAACGTGCTGTGACAGATGAGTTGACTGATGGACTGACACCGTCAACATAAGGTTGTTCCGCAAGGGCCGTCGCATCGGCTGGAACCAATGTTTTTACTTGCGATGATCTTGAGTTATCACCAAATCCACGACCTTGATACACCGTGATGGTATTGGTACCTAAACTACTGATATTTTCTAAAATCTGCTTTTGCGAACCATTCCCAAGAGCCACAACAGAAACCACAGAAGCGATACCAATAATGATCCCGAGCATGGTTAAAAATGTTCGCATACGGTGAGCATTCATGGCTAAAATCGCCATACGGAAGGCTTCACCTAAACGGTCAACGGCAGAGCGCCAGCTTGAGGTTTTTTTCTGGGTATTTGGAACGAGTTGTTGTTTTTCTAAAGGTTCATCATCTGTTTCAGGTACATTGGGCTGATCTGAAATGATGTTACCATCTGAAATTTCAATAATTCGAGTCGCATTTTTTGCAACATTATGGTCGTGCGTGACCAAAATAATGGTATGACCTTTGGCATTGAGTTCGCGCAAAATCCGCATTACTTCAATACCACTATTCTTATCCAATGCACCGGTCGGTTCATCGGCAAGAATAACATCACCACCATTCATGAGGGCACGCGCAATCGATACACGTTGTTGCTGACCACCCGAGAGTTGGCTCGGACGGTTTTGGGTTTTTTCACCCAGTCCAAGATCGGTTAGTAGTTGCTTGGCACGTGCATTGCGTTCGGTTGCATCTGCACCGGCATAGATCGCGGGAACTTCGACATTACCAGCAGCATTTAAATCACCGAGTAAGTGATAACGCTGGAAAATAAAGCCAAAATATTCACGGCGTAACTGTGCCAGTTCATCAGGTTCAAGTTCACGGGTTTCACGCCCCTTGACCTTGTAACTGCCATTGGTTGGCTTATCAAGGCACCCCAAAATGTTCATGAGAGTTGATTTACCAGAACCGGACTGACCTACAATTGCTACCAGTTCACCTGGGTAAATCTCAAGATTGACCCCTTTTAGAATCTGGACGGTGTTTTCTCCGGCAGGGAATTCACGCGTCAGATTCTTGACCTCGAGTAGAGGTGTTTGATGTTGACTCATGATTACATTCTCATTGGGCCGCCAGCACCACCACGGTTGCTGCGTTTAGCTGAATCATTTGAAGTATCAGAACCGTCGGCAATCACGACTTTGTCACCTTGTTTTAAGCCACGGATCACTTGTGCGGTCACACGGTTATTTAAACCAAGTAATACCGGTTGAGGTTGCGCAGAACCATCCGCTTGCAATACACGTACCATGGCAACGCTCGCTTTACCTTGTTTGACCAATGCTTTTTCAGCTTCAGTCAGTTCTAAACGTTTAGGACGGTTTGGATTGTCTTTGTTCGATCTAGCTTCTGCGTTGGCATTTTTATCAGCAGATTGACCATTTGCAGATGCATTATTACGGCTACGTTGTGGACGGTTCGAGGTTTGAACGGCTGCGGCAGGTACAGTCAAGACATTCTTGGCTTCATCTAAAATGATATACACCTGAGCAGTCATATCGATACGCAATTTACCGTCTTCATTTGGGACATCAAATAACGCGTTGTAGTAAACCGCAGTACTTGAAGACGAAGAGGTGTTATTGTTACTTTCGGTGTTAATTGAGTTTGGCGCAGGCTCAACTTGGCGCAGGGTAGCATAGTGTTTTGTTTCACTGTCGCCCAAGGTTGTAAAATAAACGTTTTGACCTTCTTGGACTTTCATCACATCGGCTTCAGAAATTTCAGCTTTAATGGTCATGGTGTCGAGTTTTGCCAATTTCACAATGGTTGGCGCACTTTGGTTGGCATTTACGGTTTGGCCTTCTTCAGTCACAATCGCCACGATGGTTCCATCCATAGGTGCAACAATTTGTGTATAGCCTAAGTCTTCTTTTGCAGTCGCTAAAGTTAAACGTGATTGTTCGATTTGTGCATTAATGGCTGCAATATCAGCTTGCGCAGTTTTATAACTTGCTAGCGCAGATTCAAGTTCTGCACGACTAGTCGCGTCTTGAGCGTACATTGCTTGTTGACGATTATATTCAGCTTGGACTTTTGCAAGATTTGCTTGTTTAACTGCCAATTGCGCTTGTTGGTTTTTGATGCTGGCTTCTGCAGTTTTTAAATCATTTTCCTGACGTACCGAGTCAATACGGGCAATCAGCTGACCTTGTTTCACTTCATCACCGAGTTGCACATACATCTTTTTCACCTGACCAGAAACCTGTGCACCAACACTCACCATTTTGGTTGCTTCAAGTACACCTGTTGCAAGTACAGAGTTTTCAATGTCACCACGACTCACTTCAGCAGTAATATATTGCGGCTGAGTTTCTTTAGGTTTTAGGAAATGCCATGCAGTGACAGCGATTGCCAAAGCAACGATGATGGCTACGATCAATTTTGCTGGTTTTATTTTTGTCATGATTGGCAGTTAAAAGTTTATAAAGATGATTGAATTATAAGATTTAAATACGGATAAATTGTGAACTTTTTGAACAAACAGTAATGATAATTATTCTTTTATACTGCAATGCAAGTTATTACAGCCTTTTATTAGACTAGAAGAGTCTGCGCCCACACAAGCTGGCAATAGCTTGTTGTACCAAGTGCTCAGGATTTTCATGACCTAAACCTTTTATTGACGCGTCTAAACGAAGTAATAGGGCAGGCCAAGTCAAAAAATCGTTCGCATTTAAACGGCGTAACGCTTGTTGATACAGCCCGACTTTGGTTTTCCAAATACCAATTTGCAAGGCATTTTGTGGCTGCTCAAACAGTTGCATCAGCAAACGCATTTCCTTACTGATACTCCATAAAATCAGCGACATCGGCTCGCCTGAAGCGATTAAGTATTGAAAGATTTTTATCGACTGTGCCAAATTGCCTTGCAGCATGGCATCATTTAAATCGTAAGTGGTATAGCGTGACTGATCTTGTAAGCAAGAGTACAGATGATCAATCTGAATCATTTCAGCTTCAGGAAAAGTATCTGCGACACGCATTAAACTATTTTTTGCAGCCAGTAAGTTGTGCTCATGATGCTGTTCTAGCCATTGCCAAGCATCATTGGCGAGTTTAATGCCGAGCTTTTGTGCTTCAACGGCCAAAATTTGCTGACGATCTTTAGGGTAGTTTGCAGTCAGTGCAACATTGACTCCATTGGCATCAATGGTTTGGAAAAAACTGGTCTTTAAACTCGCACTGTCTTGCTTCGGCATGACCACGAGCAGCAAGTTACTTTCATTTTGCTGCAAATAGCTTTTTAACAGTTTTAGTCCATTGGCATCGGGTTTAATGCTGCCATGTGCCTCAATTGCCAGTTGACTGGAAAATAATGACAAGCTATTTAAAGCATTAAAGACATTTTTCCAATCAGCAGCAGAGCTAATGTCATACCGTTGACGCTCGACTTCTCGAGTGTTCCAACTCTTACGAAATGCATCAAGGAGATTTTGTTCAAGTAATGGCTCTTGACCATGTAGCACCCAGGCACCTTGCGCTTCATCTACACGTTTTAATGCCTGAAGATAGTCAAGTTTCATAAATCAAAATTACTCAGCTTTGGTCGGTGCAGTTAGTGGGTTTGCTTTCGGTAAGCGGTTTGATGAAATTTGGCGCACGATCTGTTGTGCAATGTCATCAATAATCACTTGTTTTAAATATTTTTCTTCTTGGTCATCGGTGTTCACGGTTGCAACGTCGTATTGGTAGCTACGTGTTGCCATCAATGTACGGGGTTCAGTTACAGGATTGCCTTGAGCATCTTCAATTTGGAATGTCACATTCAAACGCAATAAAGTTTCAACCAATTTACCATTGAGTTCTAAACGTCGCGGAGTGTAATCCAACACATGTAAGACATAGGCATTTTGATTATTGCTCAATTGCACGCCTGCAGAACCTAAATAAATCGCTAACTTTTCATGTAAGTCATCCGTATCTTCAGGAAGTGCCAATCGCATATTGGAATAGGCTACAGGTACAGCAGCAGGGTTGGTGCCTTTTAAATGAAAACCACAACCGACCATGCCTGCGCTCAGGCCCATAGTTAATACAATTGCAGCAACACGTTGAACCAAGTGCATAAAGTGTCCTCTGTTTCCCGAAGGGATAATGTAGAAATCCTGTGTGGATTGTAAAGTCAAAGCCCGTTGACTGGCAACGGGCTTTGTTTGGGAATTGTGAAATCCTTATATTCCCTCTCCTGTTAGGAGAGGGTTAGGGAGAGGTGAGTTTTATTAATTACCCTCATCCCAACCTTCTCCCAAAGGGAGAAGGAGTTGTAAGGTTATTAAACCACCAAATTCACTAATTTATTCGGCACCACAATTTCTTTCTTGGTTGGACCAGTCAAGAATTGTTGAACTTCAGGTAATGCTTTTGCTTGCGCCAAAATGTCATCTTTAGAGGCATCGACAGACACTTCTAATTTGCCACGAAGTTTACCGTTCACTTGCACTACAATCGTTTGTGTATTGCGAGTCAGCGCAGATTCATCTACCGCAGGGAAGCGTGCTGATGTTAATTCGATACCAAACTCAGCCAATAAGGTTTGGCTTAAATGTGGTGCAAACGGAGCAAGTAAAGTTAGAAGGGTAATGATTGATTCACGTACAACGGCAACGTCATTGTCATCTTTGGCTTCAAACTTATTGTTTGCATTCAAAAGTTCCATCATCGCAGCAATCGCGGTGTTGAAGGCGTGACGACGTGCAATGTCATCACCCACTTTTTGAATGGTTTCGTGTGTTTTACGACGTAAGTCTTGTGCAGCGGTAGAAAGTGTCGCTTTGTCGATGTTTACAGCAGAGTTGCCTTGTTCAAGGAAACCTGTTGCTAGGCGCCATACACGTTTTAAGAAACGGTTTGCACCTTCAACACCAGCGTCAGACCATTCAAGTGATTGATCTGGTGGAGCTGCGAACATCATGAATACACGTGCAGTATCTGCACCGTATTGGTCAATAATCGCTTGCGGGTCGATACCGTTATTTTTTGATTTCGACATTTTTTCTTGACCGCCAACCACGACGTCTTGACCATCACCTTGATATTTCGCAGAAATGATACGACCTTTTTCGTCTTTTTCAAGTTCGATGTCGGCAGGGTTAAACCATGTTTTCTTACCTGACTCTGATTCACGGTAGTAAGTATCCGCAAGCACCATACCTTGAGTAAGCAAGTTGGTGAATGGTTCGTTGCCTTGTACCACACCTTCATCACGCATCAATTTGTGGAAGAAGCGTGCATAGAGTAAGTGCAGAATCGCATGTTCAACACCACCGATGTATTGGTTCACAGGAAGCCAAGTTTGACCCGCTTCAGGTTTCACCATACCGTCAGTGAAATCTGGAGATGCATAGCGTGCATAGTACCAAGATGATTCTACAAAGGTATCCAAAGTATCTGTTTCACGACGAGCATCGCCACCACAGCATGGGCAAGTGGTTTCATAGAACTCAGGCATTTTGTTGAGTGGATTGCCTGAACCATCCGGCACCACGTCCGTTGGCAATACAACTGGAAGCTGTTCTTCAGGTACTGGAACCTGACCACATTTTTCACAGTTGATCATAGGAATTGGACAACCCCAATAACGCTGACGAGAAACACCCCAGTCACGTAAACGGAATTGAACTTTCGAGTTGGCAAGTCCAGTCGGTTCTAATTTTGCAAGGAATGCATCGTACGCCCCTTGTAAGTCTAAACCGTCAAATTCGCCTGAATTCACCAGTTTGCCTTCTTTAGAACCGTACCATTCTTGCCAAGTTGTTGCGTCAAAGTCTGCATCGTCTGCACCTTTGGCATCAATCACTTGCTTAATTTTTAAGCCATATTTATTCGCAAACTCGAAGTCACGTTCATCGTGTGAAGGCACTGCCATCACCGCACCTGAGCCGTAAGACATTAATACGTAGTTTGCGATCCAAACAGGAATTTGTTCGCCAGTAACAGGGTGTTTAACAAATAAACCTGTTGCCATACCTTTCTTTTCAGCAGTCGCAAGATCAGCTTCTGCAACAGAACCCATACGGCACTCTTCGATAAATGCAGCAAGCTCAGGATTGTTTTCCGCAGCTTTAAGTGCCATCGGATGTTCTGCTGCAACCGCAACATAAGTCACACCCATTAAGGTGTCAGCACGAGTGGTAAATACAGTTAAACCATCTGCATAAACGTCTGGATTCGCTGAAGGGAAGGTAATTTCCATACCCTGTGAGCGACCAATCCAGTTACGTTGCATGGTTAAAACTTGCTGTGGCCAGCCGTCTTTTAATGTTTCTAAATCGTCAAGTAATTCTTGCGCATAGTCAGTGATGCGGAAGTAGTACATTGGAATATCACGTTTTTCGACCAATGCACCAGAACGCCAGCCACGACCATTTTCAACTTGTTCGTTTGCTAAAACAGTTTGGTCTACTGGGTCCCAGTTCACTGTTGAAAGCTTACGGTAAATTAAACCTTTTTTATAAAGCTGTACGAATAACCATTGTTCCCAGCGGTAATATTCAGGTGTGCAAGTTGCAAATTCACGATCCCAATCTATAGAAAGACCTAACTTTTTAAGCTGATTACGCATGTAATCAATGTTTTCAAAAGTCCATTTCGCAGGAGCGACTTGATGTGCAATTGCCGCGTTTTCAGCAGGCAAACCGAAAGCATCCCAACCCATGGGCTGTAGTACAGTTTCACCTTGTAAACGGTGGAAACGGCTGATCACATCACCAATGGTGTAGTTACGCACATGACCCATATGCAGTTTGCCACTTGGATAAGGGAACATAGAGAGGATATAACGACGTGGTCCTTCTACTTGGTCGGCAACTTTAAAGGCTTTGCGATTTTCCCAGTCTTGTTGGACTGTAGGTTCAATCGCACTGGCTTGATATTCAGGGTCAATGTGAGTAGTCATAAACGTAAATAGAAATAACGGTTAAAAAGTTTGTGCTACAGCATAGCGCAAAATACGCCTAGAGTGAATTTTGCGATGCTGTGTAGATGTAAATAATTTAAGTCAAAATTGAAGGCTTTGGCGTAAATTATTGTGGTGCGGAGGCTACGGCTTGACCTTGGCGGAGCGCTGCATTGGCTTCGCGTTGTTGTTCGGCTTGTTGCTCATTTTGTTCATTCGACTGTTCGGCTTCACGTGAAACTTCTTCTTGGTTTTTTGTTGGAGCAGATTGCGTAGTTGTTGTTGCACCATAGGTATTCACTTTACCTTTACGCTGCGCATTTTTTGGCGGTGGCGTGGTGGTGTAATGCGTTGAACCTTTAGCGTCCACCCACTTGTAATATTCTTTCGCTGAAAGGTCCAAACTGGTTAGGCAAAATGCCATGGTAGATAAAATACAGGCAGTGCGAGCAATCGTCGTCTTCATCATAAATTCAGTCCCAAAGTTAGAGTGATCATGCAAAATTATGCTGAAAATTTTGCGCTTTTTTGACAGCAGAATCTATGCATTTTTTAGCACAAAGGATAAAAGGGGCATCGTGTGGGATGAATAACTTTGTGAATGATGAATTGTGGAATTAATAAGCAATCAAAATATTGTGTTTTTATCATTTAATCCATGCCTTAAGTTGAAAGTGAGGCAATTGAATTAAAAACCCACAGCAATTCATTTAATTTATTTATTAGATTTATAAAAGTATTTTATTAAATACATGCTAACTGGTTATAAATAAACAAACTACAAAGAATGCAAAGAACGGGAGTGTGCTTAAAAAACAAACGGTCTGTAAGTAATCAGAAAAAAGCCCATTTTTAAACTTGACTTTAATGGTTGAAACTACAAAAATGCTGTCTTTAGTTTTATATGCCTTAGATCGATCACCCTTCGAATGAGTGCATTTTAGCAATGGACTTCTTCTCTAGCCGAGAGGTTGAACAAAGCCAACAAAATATGTTTATCCCAACATGTTTTAGACCCCATATTGCTTAAACAGCAAGCAGGTCAGATTTTTTTCTTATTGCTATGAAAACTATGAAATTTGTGTGCTATAACAGAGCACACAGTTAATGAATTAACCACGACAAATGCCCTCCATTTGTGCGTGAAAAAAGATTAGGGTGAATCACGTTGGAACTTTTATCTGGTGGTGAAATGCTTGTTCGCGCTTTAGCGGACGAAGGCGTTGAACATGTTTTTGGATACCCAGGCGGCGCAGTACTGCATATTTATGATGCGCTATTTCAACAAGAAAAAATCAATCATTACCTAGTGCGCCACGAGCAAGCTGCTGGTCATATGGCTGATGCTTACTCACGTGTCACAGGTAAAACAGGTGTCGTATTGGTGACATCTGGTCCTGGTGCAACAAATACCGTAACTCCAATTGCAACTGCCTATATGGACTCAATCCCAATGGTGATTTTGTCAGGTCAGGTTGCAAGCCATCTTATCGGTGAGGATGCGTTCCAAGAAACGGATATGGTCGGTATTTCGCGCCCAATCGTAAAACACAGCTTCCAAGTACGTCATGCAAGCGAAATCCCTTCGATTATTAAGAAGGCATTTTATATCGCTTCAAGTGGCCGTCCCGGTCCTGTTGTTGTTGATATTCCAAAGGATGCGACGAATCCTGCAGAGAAATTTGCTTACGAATATCCTGAAAAAGTGAAAATGCGTTCGTATCAACCGCCGCATCGTGGTCACTCTGGTCAAATTCGTAAAGCAATTGATGAATTGATTCATGCTAAACGCCCAATTATTTATTCAGGCGGTGGCGTGGTTCAAGGCAACGCTTCTGCACAGTTGACAGAGCTTGCTCATTTGCTTGGTTACCCAGTAACAAATACTTTGATGGGCTTAGGTGCATTCCCGGGGAATGATCCACAGTTCATTGGTATGCTCGGTATGCATGGTACATATGAAGCAAACATGACGATGCACAATGCAGATGTGATTTTGTGTGTAGGTGCACGTTTCGATGACCGTGTAACCAACAATCCTGCAAAATTCTGTCCGAATGCAAAAGTCATTCATATTGATATCGACCCAGCGACGATTTCAAAAACAATTATGGCGCACATCCCAATTGTGGGTGCAGTAGAGCCTGTATTGACTGAAATGTTGGCGCAATTAAAACAATTGAATGTGTCTAAACCAAATCCTGAAGATATCGGGGCTTGGTGGAAACAAATCAATGAATGGCGCCAAGTTCATGGTTTGAACTATGACAAACCAACTGATGGTTCGATGAAGCCACAGCAAGTTGTTGAAGCGTTGGATAAAATTACCAATAGTCAAGCCATCATTACTTCAGACGTTGGTCAACACCAAATGTTTGGTGCGCTTTACTACAAATACACACGTCCACGTCAATGGATCAACTCAGGTGGTCTAGGAACCATGGGTGTAGGTTTGCCATATGCTATGGCAGCTAAACTTGCCTTCCCAGATCAACAAGTAGTGTGTATTACTGGCGAAGCATCGATTCAGATGTGTATCCAAGAACTATCTACATGTAAGCAATATGGCTTGAATGTAAAAATTCTATGCTTGAATAACCGTGCATTAGGTATGGTTAAGCAATGGCAAGACATGAACTACGAAGGTCGTCACTCAAGCTCGTATGTTGAGTCACTTCCAGACTTCCCTAAATTAATGGAGGCGTATGGTCATGTAGGTATTCAAATTGACCATGCAGATGAACTCGAGTCGAAGCTTGCTGAAGCGATGGCGATCAATGACAAGTGCGTGTTTATTAACGTGATGGTTGACCGTTCAGAGCATGTATATCCAATGTTGGTTGCTGGCCAGTCAATGAAAGATATGTGGTTAGGCAAAGGAGAGCGCACACAATGAGACATATTATCTCTGTACTTGTAGAAAACGAAGCAGGTGCGCTTTCACGTTTGGTAGGTTTATTCTCTCAGCGTGGTTATAACATTGAGACATTAAACGTAGCGCCAACAGAAGATCCGACGCTTTCGCGTTTGACTTTAACCACGTATGGCGATGAGCATAAAATTGAACAAATCACCAAACAACTCAACAAGCTTGTCGAAGTTGTTAAAGTTGTTGATTTGTCTGAAGGTGCTCATATTGAACGTGAATTGATGTTAATTAAAGTCAAAGCACTTGGTTCAGCGCGCGCAGAAATTAAACGTACTGCGGATATTTTCCGTGGACAAATCGTAGACGTAACACCAACAACATATACCATTCAAATCGCAGGTACAACTGAAAAGATAGATGGTTTTATTGATGCCTTAGCTGAAAATACAATTCTAGAAGTTGTACGTTCAGGTGTTTCAGGTATCGCACGTGGCGAAAAAGTTTTAACTATCTAATTTTATATTTTCACCTCACTCCTATGGGTGAGGTACTTGAAACGTGAATAATCAAACAGAATCACGTTATCAAGTTAAAGGAAACAAAAGCATTTTAGCGGAGACAGCAATGCAAATTTTTTACGATAAAGACACAGACTTATCTATCATCCAAGGCAAAAAAGTAGCAATCATTGGTTATGGTTCACAAGGCCATGCTCATGCGCTTAACCTTAAGGATTCAGGCGTTGATGTAACTGTAGGTCTACGTGCTGGTTCTACTTCTTGGAAAAAAGCTGAAAATGCTGGTCTTAAAGTTTCAGAAGTTCCTGCTGCTGTAGCTCAAGCTGACTTAGTTATGATTTTGACTCCAGATGAGTTCCAATCACAACTTTACCGTGACGTAATTGAGCCAAACATCAAGCAAGGTGCAACGCTAGCATTTGCTCATGGTTTCTCTGTTCTTTATAACCAAGTTGTTCCACGTGCTGACCTTGACGTAATCATGGTTGCTCCAAAAGCGCCTGGTCATACTGTACGTTCAGAATTCCAACGTGGTTCAGGTGTACCTGATCTTATCGCTGTTCACCAAGATGCTTCTGGTAATGCACGTAACGTTGCGCTTTCTTACGCTTCAGGTGTTGGTGGTGGCCGTACTGGTATTATCGAAACTTCATTCCGTGAAGAAACTGAAACTGACCTTTTCGGTGAGCAAGCAGTTCTTTGTGGTGGTGCTGTTGAATTGGTTAAAATGGGCTTCGAAACTTTGGTTGAAGCTGGTTATGCACCAGAAATGGCTTACTTCGAATGTCTACACGAACTTAAATTGATCGTTGACTTAATGTTCGAAGGCGGTATCGCGGACATGAACTACTCAGTATCAAACAATGCTGAATATGGTGAATACGTAACTGGCGTTGAAGTGATTAACGAACAGTCTCGTGAAGCGATGCGTAATGCGCTTAAACGTATTCAATCTGGTGAATACGCGAAGATGTTCATCCAAGAAGGTGCGTTGAACTATCCTTCTATGACTGCTCGTCGTCGTCAAAACGCGGCGCATGGTATCGAAGTAACTGGTAACAAGTTACGTGCGATGATGCCTTGGATCCAAGCGAACAAAATCGTTGATAAAGAGAAAAACTAATTTCTTGAATCAATTGATTTGAATATGAAGACCCACTCATTTTGAGTGGGTTTTTTAATATCTAAAGTTACGTGCCTTAAAAATAGAAAAGAATACTTTTCTATTTTTGCGTACCTTGGATCCAAGCGAACAAAATCGTTGATAAAGAGAAAAACTAATTTCTTGAATCAATTGATTTGAATACGAAGACCCACTCATTTTGAGTGGGTTTTTTAATATTTAAAGTTACTTGCCTTAAAAATAGAAAAGTAGTGCTCTCATTCCTTACGCGTCACTCAAAACAGTGTGCTGCCTCGTTGTACTTCGTACAAAACAATGTTTTGTACTCGTTCATACTTTGGATCCAAGCGAACAAAATCGTAAGCAAAGAAAAGAATTTATTTAATTATCTTTTGAGTTTTATGCTACAAGGAACCCAATATTAGCGTGGGTTAGAATAATGATTTTATATAAATATGTGAGTTTTGAAGCTGCTTTAACGATTTTGAAAACAAAATCTCTAGGTTTTTCACATTTAGAAGATTTTAACGACCCATTTGAATGCACTGGTTTTGGTTTTTATGATTTGGATGTACCGACATCCGTAGCAATAGGGGCATTCCGTAATCAGTTTTCTAGAAAGTATGTGATTTTAAGTTTGACTAGAACCGCTTTAAATCCACTCATCTGGCCACATTATGGGGATAGTTAAAAAAGGTGTCGTGATCGGAATAGACACATGCAAAGCAGGCCTTGAAGATGGTGATCAATTTATTATTCCTTCAACAAAAGGGGAGTTGAGATATTTAAAAACAGCGCCGAAGCAGGCCAATGTGGCAAGTGTTGAAAAATTAATGTCGGTAGGAAATTCAAATATTTTAAATTGGGATAATGAAGAAGTTTTAATAAAGCATGGTTTGCTTTATAAAATGCAGGAATGGGCATACAAAGAGGAAGTACGTATTGTAAAAAATATTAGCGATGCTCAATTCGGGTATCACTTTTCTACAAAAATACATGCATATATCAATGACCAACTTTGGCAAAGAGTCCAATTGCAAACGCGTCCAATTTATACGTTAAAATTGCCTGAAGAAGCCTTTGTTGAAGTATATGTTGGGAAAAATGCATATATTGATCTTAGAAGAAAGCAAGAGCTTGTGAAGCTAGTAATTGATCATAAGGTAGATCAGTTTGAATTGCTGAAAGATCTATGTATTCAATTTAATATTGGTTTGAAATGTATTTCATTAGATTTGGAAACTTGGGCTTTCAAAGCGACTCCAATTTAATCTGATGATTTGAGTTGTAGGTGGTTTCAAAACTCCTATATTTGTGTCATCTGTGTTGAATTTAGGTTGTGATAGAGTAGGCATTATTCATGCTGTATGGAGTGTGTAATTGCAATGAAAATATCAAAAATCTCTCTTTTACTCGCTCTTTGTCTACCAGTGGTGAGTTTTGCACAAGAGGCAGATATAACACTGCCTGAGTTAAAGCCTTTACCTGATGTTCGGATATCCATGCAGCGGATGCTTCGCTCGACTGAAGGACGCTATTTCTTAGATTTGTATGCTGGTATATGGAATCCGCACGGGACTTTGACTGATCTGCAAGAGCCCAAACAAATTAACTTTAAAGGGACTCAAAAAGCTGATTTTATAGATCTGAATTCAGTCAATGTTGGGACTGAACAAAGTGCGGCAACTGCTTATCGATTGGCAGGAGCCTTGAATGCAAATACAGGCTCGTTTAAAGCTGAACTGATGGAAAAAACGGCATCACCATCTACAAGTTATCTACAGTTTGAACCTGCGTTTAAAGCAGTAGATAAACCTATCCTGTTGTTTAAGTTCTATGGAGTGCAATCCGCAGATCAGCCTTATGGCAAATCTCTAAAGCGCGTAGATGTAATAAATAAGTCAAATGGCGAGGTACTACAGTCATTACAAGGCTTTAATGCCTTTGGGAATAGTATGGGATTCTTAGATGTAAACTTTGATGGATACTATGATGTTGTACTCTCAGACACTTCTGATGGTCGAAAAATAGAAGATAAGCGATTTATTTATTGGATGTACAATCCTAAAACGAAGAATTTTCAACGCTCACCGCAATTGGAGAAAATTGCTGGCTTCCCAAAATTAAAAGGAGAGCTGCAGCAGATCGACTTTGGATCAGGTCAAATCTTTCGAGTCGATCAAGGATTGCTTTATCCAGTCAGTGAGTAAGTTAAATTTTTTAAAAAGCCCCATAACTTGGGGCTTTTTTATTTATAGAATTTTCTAAAGAAGAATTCAGGCAGTTTTAAAAGAGGTAGTCCGTATTTTGAATAAAAAAGCAAAGTAAAATGAGTGTTGAAAGAGAGGCGGTGAATTTATATATATGTGATAAATCACGTAATAAATGAGATTCTAAAAATTTGAAAAACAAAAACTGAAATTTAAAGAAAGAAAATATGTTTTACAAAAGCTAAACATTGGAAACTAAGACGTGTTTCAGAACCTGTAATTTAATACAAAGGCTCAGTATTTGGTGACGTAATTCTTGTATTGCGTTTCAAAGGACATACCTGAAAGTAGTGATTATATATTTAAGATTCTATTTAAAATTTAAATTTAATCGGTCTTTACTATTAATATGGTTGAATATTCATGTAATATTGTTTTGTTTGAAAATTATTTTGAACTATTTCACAAATATTTGGTGAAATATGTAACAGCCTATATTATTTTTAATGTTACTAAATTTAATAAAAACAATAAGATATAATATACCAAAAAATAGGGATATGAAAAAAATCCCCAAAATTTGGGATAAAGAGGAAAATTAAATAAAAACATAAAAATTAAAAATATTTAATATATTACAAACACATAATTTAAATATTTGTAAAAAATAATATTACATGAATATTCGTGTGAAAATTCCATATTGGGTTCTTTTTTTCTCCACATGATTAAGAATGAATCAGCACCTAGGGAAAGTAAGATTAATTAGTTTTTCTTAATAAATATCCTTTGATGCACATACTAATAAATCTCATATGAGAATGGAGAAGTGAAATGTCTACATCTAAAATTTTAACCGCAGTACTATCTGCAACATTGTTCGTAGCACTTCCAGCAACATCTGCAATCGCTGGTGGTAAAAAAGAATCTAAACAATGTGGCGGTGCGCCGTGTGAAGGCGAAATCGACATCGAGTTACAGATTCTGAAAGCATGTGAGCTTTTGGTAGGTAAAGACATCAAACTCGTTGAAGACAGTTATACGGGTGCTAGTGGCTTTACAGTTACAACGAACACTCCATATACATTAAATCTATCTACGCTAAACGCGGGTTCAAGTGCAGATACTTTTGTAAAACATGAAACCACTAGTGATAAAGTATTTACAAAAATCACGACTTCAAAAGGTGGTGTGAATTATCCAATCGGTTCTACACCTGTAGCTGGTATGAGCGTTGATAACTTTGCTGTATCTGTAGCTCCAAAAAATACAATTTCAGGTACTCAACGTGCTGGTACATACAAAGATACTTTATATATTAAAGTAGCTTACTAATCCAAATTTCGGGAGTTGATTCTACACAGTTAGGGTCAACTTCTTTTTATTTTTGAATTGATAATAATATTTAAATGTACTGGGGTGGGTATATGAAAAGTTTATTCAAAGTCGTTTCATTTAGTTTAATGACTTGCTTATTGAGTCCTCAAATATTTGCAGGTATTTCAATTAGCCCTGTGCAGTTATATTTAACCGATAAATCTAAACAACGCAGTGCGACATTTACTTTGGAATCGAAAGGGGATGATGAGACACCACGTATTTTTGAAGCTCAAGCATTTAAATGGACTCAAAATGCCGCAGGGGAAGATGTTCTTTCACCTGAATCCAATATTATTATCAATCCGAAAAACTTTATTTTAAAACCAAATTCAAAACAAATGGTTCGTGTGGGTTTTACTCAATCTGTAGAAAGTATGAATCTACAACAAGAAGAAGCATGGCGTATTCTTTATACTGAGCTACCACAAGTGACGAACTCTGAATCGAAAATTGCACTGTTATTAAGTATTAATGTGCCATTTTTTGTCGGCAAACAAGAACCCGCTTATTTGAAATTTATTGCCAAAAAAACGAATGGTCGCACCATTATTCAGGTTGAAAATTTAGCAAAATCACACATTCAAATCCAAAAACTTTATGTCATCGATAAAAGCAAGAAAACAGTCGCTGAATCTTCCGATATGAAATATTTATTGGCATTAGGTAAAAACCAATACGACATCGGGAATGTTTCTTTACAAGGCGCTAGTAATTATAAAGTCGTTGTGGAAACAGATAAAGGTGACACTCCTTTGGAGTTTAATTTAGTTGAGTAGTGGCTATGAATAGAATTACATTGCTTCTATATTGTATTTTATGTGCTAATTCTGCTCATGCAGAAGCCGTTGATATGCCTGATGATTTGTTTCCAACCAGTATTTGGGTAAACGAAGTAGACCGCAAGAGCGAAGTATTATTACTGACTGAAAATAACAAGTTTTATATAGAGTGTGCAGATCTTGATAAGCTGCAAATCAAAGTAGAAATTCTGAAACGACATGCAACTAAAAATTCATTTTGTTTGGTAACGGATCAAGATATTCAGTCTGGATTTGATCCTCAATTGCAAGCCATCAAAATTAATCTTCCATCAAAATATTTCTTTGGGCTAGAAACGGATGCCTTAATCAGTCAGCCGATGCCTGCAAATTTTGGTGCATTTCTCAATTATGAAATGCACTTTGAAAATAACACTCAACATAATAATTTTGGTGTACTGCCTGAACTTGGGGTGTTTAAAGACAATTGGATTTTAAGAAATAATGCCTTTTATCGAAATAATAAAGGGGATGATTATCGTGAAGAAAAATTTGTAAGGTTAAATAGTAGTCTTGAGTTTGATTTCTCCAAAAGTGCGACCAAGCTGATTATTGGTGATACGACCTCTGCCTATAGCGCATTAATTCATGGTGTGCGATTTGGTGGTTTGAGTTTTGGTACAGACTATACGTCACGTCCAGATTTTGTGTATTGGAATATTCCAAGTCTAAAAGGTAGTGCAGTTTTACCTTCGACTGTTGATTTATATATTGATGGCGTAAATATTTATCAGAAAAAGATTTCACCTGGAGATTATAACTTACAAACAGGTGCCAATATTGAAAGTGCAGGTACAGCGCAAATGGTTGTACAAGATGTCTTGGGGAATACCACTGTTCGAAGCTTCCCGGTGTTAATTAGTAGTAAATTGCTCAAAGAAGACTTAAATGATTACAACATTTCATTAGGGAAACTACGCTTCAGTTATGACGAAGAAAATAGTGATTATCGCGATTTTTTCAGTTCAGCCTATTGGCGTAGAGGTGTCACCAGTCGTACCACGTTGGGTGCAAGTGCTACCTATAGTGACAAAGTAAAAAATGCAGGACTGCTATGGACGCAAGCGGTCAATCGATGGTTTGTTTTAGACAGTATTTTTTTAGGCAGTAAAACCGATAATGACGATGGCTATTCTGCAGGTTTGGCTATTAGTCGTAATTTCGGGAAACTCAATTTTGGTGTGAGTTCACGCTACGCTACAAATGATTATCGGGCGTTAGGTTATGAAGATAATCATATTTTTCCAAAATTTGAAAATATGGCGTATTTGAGTTTTGCTAATTTCCCATTCTTTCAAAATTTAAACCTGAACTATATCGAACAAACCCAGTATGAATCTAATGATCCTTTATTTGAATTAGAGGATCGCAAAATGCTCACAGTGGGTGTGAGTCGCGAAATCACACAGAATTTAATGTATACCGCCAATTATTTTAAAGAATTTGGTGATAGCGATGACTCAGGTGCCTTTATTACATTTTCTTATAATTTTGGTGGTGGTAAACGTATTCAGGCTGATGCAGGTACCAATAAATCCGGCGGTGTACGTTTCATCCAAAATGCATTTGGTGAATATGGTGCAAATTATGCGCTCGGTGTGGATTATCGTAATGATGAAACGGTATTGAATGCGTATGGTGGTTTGTCCACTAATGTTGGTGATTTAACCTTGAGTCATCTCTATAGTGAAAATGATTCAACAACACAGGTTGGCTACCGTGGCGCTATGGTGTGGTTGGGTGGTCAATACGCATTGACCAGTTTTGTCGATAATGCTTTTGCTTTAGTGAATGTTGGTGGTCGTGAAGATATTGATGTCATGCGATCAATGTCTCCAGTCGCGAAAACCAATAAAAAAGGCTATGCCTTTGTACACGATATCGTTCCTTATATTAATTACGATATTTCATTCGATGAAAACCAATTGCCGATCGAAAGCAAAGTTCCGAATGCTGCACATCGTTTAGTTGCGTTAAGACAGCGTGGTTATAACATTAATTTTTCAGTATTTGATACACAACAAATATTGGTCAAAATATTGGATGAACAAGGTCATCAATTTGTGGCAGGAAGTGAAGTTGCAATTGATACCCCAGAAGCTGATGTTTATCCAGTGGGTTCAGATGGCACGGTAATGTTATATGGTTTGGTTGAAGGCTACTACAAGTTGACGGTGAGGACCAGTGGTGGTCGATCTTGCCAAACAGCATTAACAGTGCCGAAAAAGGTAGAAAACCAAACTCCTGAATTAATTACATTGCAGTGTAAATAAAGGAGTATTTCCAATGAAAAGCATTTTACTCATCTCAGCAGCGTTATTTAGTTCAATGACATTTGCAGCACCGAGTCGTTGTGAAATGGGACGAATCAGTGAAACCAATATGCGCTTGGCGAATTACTATAATAGTCAAGCGGCAAGTTCATTTAGTGTCGATTGTTCCGGTAAATACCGCATACGCTTTAATAGCCGTAATTTGCAGGATACTTCGGGCAGTAGTTTTGTAACGAATGGCCCGATTAAGCTCAAAACACGAATGACTGTTTCAGGTGCGATGGAAAATTTGTGGAATGTTTCTACTGAGCAAGGCGCTGGCAAAAATAACTATGTGATTGCTGTGCGTTTGGTAGAGCGAGTGAATGCAACGACACCTGCAGGAATCTACCGCGATACAGTCTTTGTAAATATGGTGTTTTGAGTTGCTTAGCGACAAAATTTATTTCAAGCCCAAGGTGATTATATGCAGAGTGCTAAGTTCATGTCGCTAGATTGAAGCTTGAGGATAGATATTTAGGTGAATCTTGGGCTTCAATCTAAGAAGCTTAATTTTCTGCTATGCGTATAAAGTCAGAAATGAAGGAAATTTGATTTCAGCATATGCTTCCCCGATAACAACTTTAGACACCGTTTTAATCAGTTATTTGATGAGCTCGATATACACGCTAAATGGTCAGTTCCTACGAAATGGGAAGTGGATGTTACTCCATTGGAATGTCTAAGCTTACAGCGTGTAGCTGAAGAAGCATTAACCAATATTGTGAAGCATAGTCATGCGACCGTGGTGCAGATCCGAATTTACTACGAAAACTCGGCTTTGATAATGGAAGTTGAAGACAATGGCGTGGGGGTTGATGTGGATCTGGTCAATCAAGCTGGTTTAAGTGTGGGGCTTCGTAGTATGAGTGGGTGTTTAGAACGGATGAACGCAGATATGCAAATCACTTCTCGTGTGGGTCAGACGATTTTAAAACTGATTAAAAATTACGGATAAATCATGATTTTGTAGATGAAATAAGATAATTTTTTTCAACAAACTGTCATCAAATAATCATCAAAATGCAAAAAACTGCTGCTTAAACTGTGGATATACATTTATAAGAAGCATGTAAGATCATGACAGAATCGGCTATCAATTTAGGGCGTATGCAGGATGAACCTGCACGCTTTCAATTCCAATTTAAGCATATGCAATCACGAATGGATGTGCAAACGGTCTCAACTTTAATCCGTCCAGGTCTAAAAATCGCCTTTGTTACAGATACGTGGGCGCCAGAAATTAATGGTGTTGCACATTCTTTATTGCAGTTGTGTAAAGGCTTGCAGCAACAAGGCAACTCAATTTTTTTAATACGCCCAGAACAGTCCGAAAGTTGTCAGGATTTCAAACCTGATCAAGAGTGTTTGGTTCGAGCGCAGTCGATTCCTAAATATTCAGGTTTACAATTTGGCTGGCCGCAACTGATCAAACTCAGTAAAGCTCTAAAAAAAGCCCAAGTCGACATTGTGCATATAGTCACTGAAGGGCCTTTGGGATTTGCTATGCTTCAACTGGCGCGTTCTTTACAGATTCCTGTGTCCAGTGGTTTTCATTCGGCCTTTCATGATTTTAGTCGATTCTTTGATTTAGCGTTTTTAATGAAGCCTGTACAACATTATTTACGATGGTTTCATAATAATACTCAACTCACCTGTGTCCCGAGCCAAGATACTGCGGATGCCTTGCATCGATTAGGTTTTAGTTGTCCATTGGTGGTGGTGGGGCGAGGTGTGGACCATAGTCGATTTTCTCCCTCACATTATCGAGCAGATCTGAGACAACAGTGGCGAGCAGATGAACATACCCGCGTGATGCTGTATGTCGGTCGGCTATCTCCTGAAAAAGAGGTAGATGTTTTAATTTCAGCCTATCGTTCGATGTTGGCCATGGATGCACGAACGAAATTGGTCATTGTGGGTGATGGGCCTGATCGTGAACGATTAATGCAACTGGCAAAATCCCTAGATGTTATTTTTATGGGAAGTTTAAGTGGTCAGGCTTTATCGGAAGCCTATGCTAGTGCGGATGTTTTTGTTTTCGCAAGTCAGGTTGAGACCTTTGGTAATGTGGTTTTGGAGGCGATGGCCAGCGGATTGCCTGTGATTGCATATAATGCTGCATGTGCCCAACTGCACGTGAGAAATCAGCTAACGGGATGGTTATGTCATTTATCCCGAACCGATGAATTTATTCGTCTTATGCAACAATTGCCGCAACGCGCCAAATTAAAAACAATGGGCATCGAGGCGGCAAAAGACGCTGCTAAAATCGGATGGCAATATCCTGTACAGCAATTTGAGCAAGCGCTATATCGCGTGGTGGATCAAGCCATGATGAGCCAATGGAGCTAGCGCTATTGGTTATATACTGGTTGAGCATCCTCATAACCAATATTCATTGAACTGTCATCAAAGCATCATTGCACTGTCAAAAAGATAACTTAAGCTGAGTCAAGTACAGATCTCAACTTGTAAAAATAACAACACAAATCTAGCTCAACCCCAACACAGTCAGGCTTTGACTGTAGATAGGAGATTAGCGATGAATTTTAAAAATGCAAAAACAAGAATGCTGCATCTCGATTTAAAAGGCTGTATTTATCTCAATCATTTTTCACATCAACAAGTTGTTGCTGACATATTTAAAATGGTGAGTCGACTTGGTGATGGTATGTTTTGGTATGTCATGTTGGCGACGGTTTGGATCGTGCAGGGCATGTCTTACAGTGTACAAATCGTCTATGTATTACTGGGTGGTTCCGTCGGCACCTCGATCTATAAACTCCTCAAAAAGAAAACTGTGCGCCCAAGACCGTACCAAGTGCATCAAGTGATTCGCTTAGGTGAACGCCCTCTAGATCATTTTAGTTTTCCATCGGGGCATACTTTGCATGCGGTCATGGCGACAACAGTATTGGGCTATATTCAACCCATGCTGTTGGTCTTGATGTTGCCCTTTACGTTATTAGTGGCGTTATCCCGCATGATCTTAGGTTTGCATTACCCCAGTGATGTCGCAGTCGGTGCTGCAATAGGCGCTGCCGTCGGTGCCGTTATTATTCTCTGTGCACCTCTTTTTGGTTTGGTTTTATAGTTTGATGTGGACATCACAATTGCAAAATCTGGTAATAAAAAAATTAAAAGGGTTTATCACGTCCAATTGCTGAAATTTGTTAAAGTAAGCCATCATTCTATAGACGATGTTAGGAAGACCCATGGGTTTACGCTGGACAGATACCATTGATATCGCAATTGAGCTGTATGAAGCTCACCCTGATGTTGATCCGCAATGGATTCGCTTTACTGACCTACATGCATGGGTATGTGCATTGCCAAATTTCACTGATGACCCAGAAAAGTCGACTGAAGGTCTGCTTGAGGGAATTCAGATGGCCTGGATTGATGAGGCAAGTTAATCCCTACATCGAAAAAAGCAATTTTTTTGTATAGCAAAAGCAGAAAATAGCGCATTATTCGGTATAATGCGGCAAATTTTTCACGTCAAATTGACTTAAGGAGCCTCTCATGGCTATTGAACGTACTTTATCTATCGTTAAACCAGACGCAGTTGCTAAAAACCACATCGGCGACATCTTTGCTCGTTTCGAAAAAGCTGGTCTTCAAATCGTTGCAACTAAAATGAAACACTTGACTCAAGCTGAAGCTGAAGGCTTCTACGCTGAGCACAAAGAACGTGGTTTCTTTGGTGACCTAGTTGCATTCATGACTTCTGGTCCAGTTGTAGTTTCAGTTCTTGAAGGCGAAAACGCAGTTCTTGCTCACCGTGAAATCCTTGGCGCAACTAACCCTAAAGAAGCTGCTCCTGGTACTATCCGTGCAGACTTCGCTGTAAGCATCGACGAAAACGCTGCTCACGGTTCTGACTCTGTAGCATCTGCTGATCGTGAAGTTAACTACTTCTTCGCTCAAACTGAGATCGCTCCACGTACTCGTTAATTCGAAGTATTCAAACCAGATAAGTGGTATACTGCTTGTCTGGTTTTTTTATTCTCTGAATAATTCTTCGCTCAAATACTGAGCATCTCCTTTGATCTTTAGACATGGTTTAGGTAATTACACATGAGTACTGAAGTAGTCGCTACATCAGCTGTTTCTGATGCACAGCAACAATCTCCATCCGCTCCGACGCAGCAAAACACTGTGGAGAAAGTGAATTTACTGGGCATGTCACGTCCACAAATGGAAAAATTCTTCGAAGATATGGGGGAGAAGAAATTTCGTGCTGGGCAGGTGATGAAATGGATTCATCAGTTCTTCGTGACTGATTTTGCTGAAATGACCAATATTTCTGGAAAATTGCGTGAAAAACTAGAAAAGATTTGTGAAATTAAAGCGCCTGAAGTGGTGCATAAAAATTACTCAAAAGACGGTACTCGTAAATGGGTGTTCCGTGTAGGTGAAGGTGCAGGTTCATTGGTTGAAACTGTGCTGATTCCTGCGGAAGATAAAACCGGCGCACGTAAGACCTTGTGTATTTCATCACAAGTGGGCTGTGCTCTGGACTGTTCATTCTGTTCAACTGGTAAACAAGGCTTCCAACGTGACTTGAGTCAAGCTGAAATTATTGGACAGCTTTGGATGGCGAACTTCTCTTATATGGAAGATGTGCCAGTTGCGGATCGTGAACGTTCAGTGACCAACGTGGTGATGATGGGCATGGGTGAGCCGCTGTTGAACTATGATGCCGTATTGAATTCAATGCGTATCATGTTGGATGACTTTGCGTATGGTATGTCGAAGCGTCGTGTGACTTTATCAACCTCAGGTGTAGTGCCTAAAATTGACCAATTGGCACAAGACATTGATGTGGCCTTGGCCATTTCACTCCATGCGCCAAATGATGAACTACGTAACGAACTTGTTCCGATCAATAAAAAATATCCGTTGGAACAGTTGATTGCCGCGTGTCAGCGTTATATCGCTAAAGATGGTAATGAAAGTTCACGTAAACACGTGACCATCGAATACGTGATGTTAGATGGTGTAAATGACCATCCTGAACATGCACAGCAAATGTTAAAGCTGTTGAAAAACTTACCAAGCAAAATTAATTTAATTCCGTTTAACCCGTTCCCGCATGCGCCATACGGTCGTTCAAGCCGTAACCGTATTATTTCTTTCCAAAAAACTTTGTCTGATGCCGGTTTTGTGTGTACGATTCGTCAGACACGTGGTGATGATATCGACGCTGCGTGTGGACAACTCGTGGGGCAAGTTGCTGACCGTACTCGTCGTGCGGAGCAATGGAAAAAGAAAGTTGCGCAGCAAAATGAGATACTGCGCTCACAAGGATAATAAAGAGGCAGCCAATTGAAAAAGTTAACGTATAAGTTCACTTTCGTTTCAGCTTTATGTGCATCGGTTTTGGCATTAACAGCATGTCAAACGCCTGAGATTGGGAAAAAAGACCCAGAGAAAGCCGTAAAAATCAGAACGCAATTGGCTGTTGAACACCTGAAAGCAGGGGATTTGGACTCTGCTAAACGTGCATTAGATCAGGCTTTAGAGGTGGATTCTCGCGATTCCCAAGCCAATATGATGATGGGTGTCTTACTACAACGAGAAGGCAGTCCAGCCAACTTAGAAAAAGCAGATAGTTATTTTAAGCGTGCAATTTCAGCAGACTCAAAAAATTCTCAAGCACGTAACAACTACGGTACGTATTTATACCAAGTTGAGCGTTATAATGATGCGATTGAACAGTTCAGCATCGCAGGTTCAACTTTAGGTTATGATCAACGTTTCAAAGCATTGGAAAATTTAGGTCGAATTTACCTGAAAGTGGGTGATGTGGCGAATGCTGAAAAATCATTCAAACAAGCTTTGCAGGCTAATCGTGATTCCTATGTTTCAATGTTAGAGTTGTCTGAAATCTTTTATTTGAATCAGCAGTTCCCTGCTGCCACACAAATGTATGAACAATTTGTACGTGCAGTAGGACAAAAAAATCAGGGTGCGCGTGCACTCTGGATTGGCATTCGAACAGCGCGTGCCAATGGCGACAATTTGGGTATGCAAGTACTGGTTAACCAGTTACGTGCTTTGTTCCCAGAAAGTCCTGAATACCAACGCTATTTGCAATTACAGTACAGTACTGAGGCCGTATGGAAGTAAATCCTAATTCACCGCAATCGAATGGTTCGAGCGTAGCTCCAAATGCATTAGGAAATGTACAACGCCCAGGTGAGTATTTACGTCAAGTACGTATTACGCAAAAACTGGAACTTGAAGCTGTCGCATCAGAACTCAATATTCCATTAAAAACACTGACTGCACTTGAGCAAGATGATTATAAGTCATTGCCTGAAGCGACCTTTATTAAAGGTTACTACCGCACTTATGCCAAATATTTAAAAGTTGATGCAACCAATATCATTCAACGTTTTGATGATATTTATGCCAACGATACGGGATTGTTGCCAAATCACGCGTTAAACAATTCACCGATTAAAATTATGGGTAAATTACCCGGTTCTAACCGTGACCGTAATCGTAAATGGATCAAACGTGGTCTGATTGCATTGGCGGTGTTGGTGGTCATTGGTGCGATCGTGGCAGCGATTCAGGGCATGACCTCGGGCAGCGATAATGAAGAGGCTGTGACCAGTGAAGTCGCTTCAGAAGTTCAAGTCCTCGACATGAATGGTGGGAATGCAACAGTCAGCGGTGATCAATTGACATTGACCTTTAGTAGCCCGACTTCAGTACATATTGTTGATTCGACGGGTAAGGTGTTGGCAACTGGTCGTCAAGCATCGACGCTCAACTTAAACGGTGAAACACCATTCCAAATTCGTTTGGATGATGCAACAGCAGTGTCATTAAGCTTAAATAATGAAAATATTTCATTGTCACCATATACCGTAAACGGCAAAGCAGATTTCCGTTTATCACGTTAAGGGACAACAGAGCAGACTGAACAATGATTGAAAATCCAATTAAGCGCCGTCCAACGCGTAAAATTAAAGTAGGTTCGGTGTATGTCGGTGGTGATGCGCCGATCAGCATCCAAAGTATGACCAATACTGAAACCTGTGATGTCGAAGCGACCGTGGCACAGATTCAGCGCTGTGTAGACGTCGGTGCGGACATCATGCGTGTTTCTGTACCGAGTATGGAAGCTGCTGAAGCTTTTGGTGAAATTCGTAAACGTGTGCAAGTGCCATTGGTTGCCGATATTCACTTTGATTATAAAATTGCTTTACGTGTTGCAGACCTTGGTGCAGATTGTTTGCGTATTAACCCGGGTAATATTGGCTCAGAAGCTAAAATTCGTGAAGTGGTAGCTGCTGCACAACATAATGACATCTCTATGCGTATTGGTGTCAATGCTGGTTCACTGGAAAAAGATATTCAAAAGAAATATGGTGAGCCTACAGGTCAGGCTTTGCTTGAATCGGCAATGCGCCATATTGATATTTTAGACCGTTTAAATTTCCATGAATTTAAAGTGTCAGTCAAAGCATCCAATGTCTTTCTGACGATGGATGCTTACCGTTTGTTATCTAAACAAATTGATAACCCATTACACTTGGGTGTGACTGAAGCTGGTGTCTACCGCACGGGTTCAGTCAAATCTGCTATCGCTTTAGGTGGTTTGTTAATGGAAGGCATTGGTGACACCATGCGTATTTCATTGGCAGCAGAGCCTGAAGAAGAAATCAAAATTGGCTTTGATATTTTAAAATCATTGGGCTTACGTTCAAATGGCATTAACTTTATTGCGTGCCCAAGTTGTTCACGCCAAGAGTTTAATGTCATCAAAGTTATGCAAACATTGGAAGAGCGTTTAGAAGATATTCGTACCCCAATGGATGTATCGGTGATTGGTTGTAAAGTAAATGGTCCGGGCGAAGCCAAAGAAGCCGATATTGGTGTAGTAGGTGCAAGTCCGCGTTCACTGGTGTATCGTAATGGCGAAAAGAGCCATTTAATTGACACAAATCAGTTGGTTGACGAAATCGAAGCGATGGTTCGTCAACGTGTTAGCGATCTTGAAGACGCTAAAGCTAAAGAGATTATTCGCACAAGTTTTTCTGAGTAGATCATGAGTTCAATCGTCGCAATCAAAGGTTTTAATGACATTCTCCCTACGCAAAGTCCTGCATGGAGACGTCTAGAACAGCATCTATCTAGCCTGATGGATGCTTATGGTTATCAGCAAATTCGCTTGCCGATTGTGGAGCAGACTCATCTGTTCAAACGTTCTATTGGTGATGCAACGGATATCGTTGAAAAAGAAATGTACACATTCTTAGACAAAGGTAATCCGCCTGAGTCTTTGACTTTGCGTCCAGAAGGAACAGCAGGGTGTGTGCGTGCAATGCTTGAACATAACTTACTTCGTGGTGCTACACCGCGTGTATGGTATGTTGGCCCAATGTTTCGCTATGAAAAACCACAAAAAGGTCGCTACCGTCAGTTCCATCAATTTGGCGTAGAAACTTTTGGTGTTGCAACACCAGATCAAGATGCAGAATTGATTTTAATGACTGCGCGTTTGTGGAAACGCATGGGCGTTGCAGATAAAGTTCAATTAGAACTCAATACATTAGGTGAGTCTGATGAACGTGCAGCTTATCGTGCGGCATTGGTTGAATTTTTAGAGTCACATAAAAATGACTTAGATGAAGATTCACAGCGTCGTCTAACTACGAATCCACTGCGTATTTTGGATTCTAAAGATGCAAAAACACAAAGCATTTTGGAAAATGCGCCAAAACTTCACGACTTTATGGGTGAAGAAACGTTGGCTCACTTTGCCCAATTGCAGCAGTATTTGACTGACGCAGGTATTGGCTTTGTGATCAATCAAAAATTGGTTCGTGGTCTCGACTACTACAATAAAACGGTCTTTGAATGGACAACTACACACTTAGGTTCTCAAGGAACGGTATGTGCTGGTGGTCGTTATGACGGTTTAGTCGGTCAGCTTAAAGGTAAAGCAGACCAGTCTGTGCCTGCTGTTGGTTTTGCAATGGGTATGGAGCGTTTGCTTCTTCTACTTGAACAAGTGGAAGACAATACCCCAGTGCGTGACTGTGAGCTATTCTTGGTTTCAGATCCTGCAACTCAAGGTAAGGCATTGGTACTTGCTGAACAAATTCGTGATCAACTTGAAGCAGCGGGTAGCAACATTCGCTTAAAAGTTGGTTCACAAGGTTCAATGAAATCGCAAATGAAAAAAGCAGACCAATCGGGTGCTTTATTTGCTGTGATTTACGGTGAACGTGAGCAAGCAGCAGGGCAAGTGCTGGTGAAAGAGCTAGCTATTGCAGAACAACACGAAGTGAATGTGGCAGACTTTGTTGCCTTCATTATCGAAAAAATTTCTTCAAAATAATCCCTATAACATAAGGAAAAAGGTAATTTCATGAGCGCATTGAGTGAAGAAGAACAACTTGATAATTTAAAATCGTTTGCTAAAAAATATGGCTCTGCCATTGTTAGCGGCATTTTAATTGCGTTGATTGCCTTTTTCGGATGGGAATACTGGCAGAAGAAAACTTTGGCTGAATCGCAAATGCAAACAGCCAAAGTACAGCAGTTAATGGATGAAGCTCAGTCGGCGACGGGTGACGCTTTTACACAACTTTCTGCGACTGCAGATAAAATTGTAAAAGAAGCGCCAGATTCGCCACAAGCCATCCAAACTCAGTTGCTTATGGCAAAATTGGCATATGATAAAGCCGATTATGCCAATGCTGAGAAAGCTTTGAAAAAAGTTGAAAATTCAAAAGTTGACGATGCAGGCTTAGTTCAATTGGTGAAATTACGTTTGGCGTATGCACAATTGGCACAAAAGAAATTTGATGAAGCATTAAAAACTTTAGAAGCGGTTAAAGAACCTGCTTTTCAAGCAACTGCAGATGAAGCCCGTGGCGATGTCTATGTTGCAAAAAATGATATCGAAAATGCAAAGAAAGTTTATCAAAGTGCATGGGATGCTTTAGTTGAGCGACAAGAAGAACGTCAAATTTTACAAATTAAACTCGAAAGTGTAGGCGTTTTAGTTGATGATCCTGAAATTGAACGTCCGATTATAGATACACAAGTGGAAGCAACTGAATGAATAGAAAATACAAAATTACCTGTGCGCTGACAGTTTTAACACTTGCTTTGGCTGGTTGTGCAAATAAAGGAAAAGTAGAAAAAGTAAAACCAAATCCTTTACCAAAATTGGAACAGGCAAAAACTTTAGCACCTGTATTTTCAAACAGTGTGGCTTCAACTGAAGAAGCAGATCCACTACGTTTACGTATGGATGCAGATAATGGCGTTGTTTTTAGCGTAAATCCTAATGGTGAAGTTCAAGCCTACAAAGGCAAAGAGCGTTTATGGCAGAAGAAAATCTCTAAACAAGGTTTGACTGCAGGTGTAGAAGCAGCTGACGGAATTGTGGTTGTTGGTAATGCAAAAGGTCAATTATTTGCATTAGATCAGGCAACAGGTGAACAAAAGTGGACTGCGCAATTAACCGGCGCGTTACTTTCACCGTCGTTGATTCAAGCAGGTCGCGTTATTTCAGTTACCAATGATGGTACGGTATACGCAAACGATGTGGCAACGGGCCAACAAACTTGGACCTATAACTTGCCAAATGTGCAGTTTAGTTTACGTGGTATGGCAGCACCGGTATCACTCGATGCGCGTCATGTTCTCATCGCTTCTTCAAATGCCTATATCTATGTGATTGATGCATTGAGCGGTATTCCGAAAATGCAGCGTCGTGTTGCAGTGTCAGACGGTCGTTCAGATGTACAACGTCTCATTGATATTGACGGTGAACCGACTGTAGCAGGTCAATTTTTAATTACCACCAGTTACCAAGGCCAAGTGACAGCGCTTGATCTTGCCTCACAACAAGTGATCTGGAGCAATGATGCGAGTAGCATTCAGCGTCCTGAAGTTGCGGGCAATGGTGTTTTTGTGACACAAACTGATGGTAAAATTGTGGCTTATGAAATTACCACTGGTCAAACATTGTGGGAAAATGACCAATTGCTTAATCGTAATTTGAGTAACCCAGTGATGTTAGGTCAAGACCTTGTGGTTGGTGATCTGGATGGTGTACTTCACTTAATCAACCCAGCGACAGGTGAGTTGGTTGGTCGTTCTAAAACCAGTGGTGAAGTACGTTCACTACGTGTAATTGACAACCAATTATATGTGTCGACACGTAAGGGTGCATTAAGCATTTGGCAGAACCGTTAATTTTTCTGCGGCTTATGTTAAAATAAGCCAAACCGTATTTTTAACGCGGGGGATTGAATCATCAATGCCCCGTGTTTTTATTTATTTTAGGCATTTATCCTATTTCCATTCTTCCTAAGCTTTCTGATGTTCAGACCAGACCAAACTGGCTGATCTGGAATAAAGGTTAATCTATGAAACCCGTAATTGCGCTCATTGGTCGTCCGAACGTCGGAAAATCAACGTTGTTTAACCAGATAACCAAGAGCCGTGATGCTCTCGTTGCTGACTTTGCCGGTCTGACTCGTGACCGTAAGTATGGTGACGCGACTTATCAAAATAAATCCTTCATCGTCGTTGATACTGGGGGTATTGGCGAAACTGAAGGTGGTATCGACTCGTACATGGCAGAACAGTCAAAAACTGCCATTAATGAAGCAGATATTATTGTCTTCGTGGTCGATGCGCGCGCAGGCCTATTGGCATCTGATGAGCAAATTGCACGTGACTTACGTACGCTAGGTAAAAAAGTTTATCTTGTTGCCAACAAAGTTGATGGTGTTCATGCCGAAGCAGCTTTAGTTGAATTCTTCAAATTGGGTATGGGTGAACCACTTCAAGTGGCTGCCAGCCATGGTCGTGGTGTTCAGCAAATGCTTGAAGAAGTGTTAGCTGAAGTGCCTGAAGATGAAAGTGAAGAACAACACGATAAAGACACAGGCTTACGTTTAGCGATTATTGGTCGTCCAAACGTGGGTAAATCGACTTTAGTGAACCGTTTGTTGGGTGAAGACCGTGTGGTTGCATTTGACCAGCCGGGTACTACACGTGACTCAATTTATATTCCATTTGAACGTGACGGTCGTAAATACACATTAATCGATACTGCGGGTGTACGTCGTAAAGGTAAAGTGGACGAAATGATCGAGAAATTCTCGATTGTGAAAACTTTACAAGCGATGAAAGATGCGCATGTTGTGGTTATTGTTGTCGATGCACGTGAAGGGATCGTTGAGCAAGACTTGCATTTAATTGGTTATGCGCTTGAAGCAGGCCGTGCGATGGTGATTGCCATCAACAAATGGGACAACATGTCTGACTACGACCGTAAACAATGTAAATTAGATGTTGAACGTCGTTTTGACTTTATTCCATGGGCAAAAATTCACTTAATTTCTGCACTTCACGGTACAGGTGTTGGTGATCTTTATCCATCGATCCACCGTGCTTATGATTCTTCGCATTTGAAAGTATCACCTGCGAAAATCACTCAGATCTTGAATGATGCAACTGATGCGCACCAACCACCAATGGTTCAAGGTCGTCGTATCAAAATGCGTTATGCGCATATTGGCGGACAAAATCCACCGACGATTGTGATTCATGGTAACAAGGTCGATAAAACGCCAAATGACTATCGTCGTTACCTAGAAAACGTGTTCCGTAAAGTTTATAAACTTGAAGGTACGCCAGTCAAAATTGAATTTAAAACCTCTGATAACCCATTTGAAGGTCGTAAGTCGCAAATCGATGAGCGTACGGCTGCACGTAAACGTCGTTATGTTCAGAAGTTCAAAAAAGCGGAAAAGAAATTCAAACGCTAAGTTTGGATAAGAAAAAAAAGCCTGCAGATATGCAGGCTTTTTTATTTCACTTTATTTATCTAAAAAGATGTAGAAATTAGTTTTTACACTTTTTAGCTTGGCGGTAAATATCAATATTATCCAGATTAGCTTGAACAATTTCCATGGCTTGCTGTGCGCTGCTGCTATCCTGTTGTGTATTTTTATTGCCAGAAAAAGCTGTCGCAAATTGTCCCATACGGGCCGCTGTTTCAGATTGACCTGAAAATGCGGATAGCGCGTTACCAGCAAGCCCCGCCCATTTTGAAACTTGATTATTTTGCTGTGCAGACGCTTGGCTTAATGCCAGTTGCGATGCTTCCAATGTACGTTCGAAAGTTTTACGTTCAACGCTCAGATCAGTGCAATCTAAGGTTTTTAAATAACTGGTGCTATAAACACTATTGTTGGTTTGGTTAGCTTGATTGAAATTTGAGGCATAGCCACGGTCTGCTTGAGCCACGGCGTTAGCAGCTTCTTGACGGCTTTGATTCATACGCGCTTCAGCTTGGTCCATAATCGCGCCATTTTTGGCACCCATTACTGCAACAGCTGCATCCAATAAGCCTGCTTGAGCGAAACATGGTAGGACACAAAGTGAACTGATTAACGTAATTTTTCTTAGCATCTGATTTACCCCGAGTTTTAAATTAAAGTTATAAGAATCTAGAGTATTTTATCTAATTGAAGATGTATTTAAAATATTTATTATACTTAAGTATTTGAATATATTTATAATATTAAGTATTTCTTAAGTGGGTTAAAATATTTTTAAACTGAGTTTTAAAATCTCGACGAGTCAAAGGACCGATGCGCTCATCTGTATTGTGGTGTATTTTGTGTCGGAGAGTCGCATAAAATATAGCGTCATGGACGTAGTGTAAAAGATATTGGATCAATAACTTATGGCGAAAATTCAGCTTGAATATAGTGCAATTACTGACTTCTTTGTGGAGCCGCATGGCTTGAGTCGTCAAGAGGTAATTGCCGTGCGTAGACAAGCCATTTACCAATATCGCAATCAATTACTTGGGCAGCGGCTAAATAGGTCAGTTGAAAATTCAGATTTTTCAAAGTCTGCATTTGGTAAGCCTTTTCTTCCTGATTTTCCACACTTTCATTTTAATCATAGTCATAGCCAGCAGCATTATGTTTTGGCCAGCAGTGAAAAAATCGTCAATATTGGTGTTGATATTGAGGATTTAAATCGAAAAGTTCGTTTTGATGCGATGGCTCAACACAGTTTTCATCCCGAAGAATTGCTTCATTGGGAGAGCTGTGAGCATGATCCTGATTTTTGGTTTAAAGTTTGGACCACCAAAGAGGCGGTACTTAAAGCGTCAGGTTTAGGGATTCGAGTGAACCTGAATGAACTGAATACACAGTGTCATCCTGAGCAGAATGGTGGGATGTGTAGTCATCCCGCAATTGGCACTTTTGCTTATCAGAATATTCAACTGCCGCATGTGATGTTGACGGTGGCATGGGAAAGTGAACAATCTTGCCGAGGCTTTCATTTGCCGAAAATTGAGTTGAATGTCTTATAAATCGGTATGAAATAGAAATCACCATGAAAAAAGCCCTGTTCTGGCTGAACAGGGCTTTTTTTGAAAATCAATCTAAACTGGCATTAGATTAGATTTTGCATTTTTTAGAACCTTGATAGATACCAATGTTGTCGATGTTTGCTTGAGCAGCAGATTTGTTCGCTTGTTGAAGTTCAAGGTTGCTTGCATCAGAAGTATCTTGCTCACCAGCCAAGCTGTTTGCAATGTTGCCTGCACGAGCAGCTTTTTCAGAGTTACCACCGAAAGCAGCAAGAGCGCCACCCGCTAAACCAGCAAATTTGCTTAATGATTTGCCTGGCGCTTGAGCAGATGCTTGGATGTTTGCAATGTTTTTGTCAGCAGCTTCTAAAGAGCGCTTAGCATTCGCTTTTTCAACAGCAAGAGTTGCACAATCCATCGCTTTTAATTCTGAAGATGCGAATTGAGTTGTAGCAAAAGCAGAAATTGAAATAGAAGTAACAGTTGCAAGAACAAGTAATTTTTTCATGAAATAATTCACTTTTATTGTTAGAAAATAAACGCCCGAAAGTAATGGGCGGGTGAATATTATTCAAAAAAAGGAATTTTGTCCTGTTAAAATGTGACAATTGTGTAACTTTGTGTAATTTGCGTACAAATATGATTGCAAAATTAAATGATTAGTAACACGTTGCTATTTGGGTTTTTGTGCAATCCAAATATTACTTAAGCGGTTGACAAATTGCGGGCTAAACTTCGATAAATTAAATAAAAATTTAGCTTTCATCCCCACAGGTGTATGTGTGGCCATTAAGACCGTATCCTTTTTTTGTACCAAGGTATAAATTTGCTGAGCGACATCGCTCGGTTGAAGATTGACGCCCATTTTCTTAATGCTTTGGGCATCCATGTCTTGCACCATCGCGGTTTGAACAAATAAAGGCATCACATCTAAAACGCGAATATTGTATTTTTGCCATTCAATATCCAAACTTTCAGTGAACCCGCGGACAGCAAATTTAGATGTGGCATAACTGGCTAAATCGGCTTGTCCATAAATTGCTGAAGCCGAAGAGAGGTTAATCACACGAGCAAAATTGCTTTGCTGTAAATAGGGGAATGCCGCATAGCAACCGTTTATCACCCCTTTGACATTGATATCAATTGTTCGGTGGTGTGCAGACAGTTCCGTATGTTCAAAGCTGCCTGAATACAGAATTCCGGCATTATTGACTAAGATATTCAGCTGACCTGCCCAAGCGACAAATTCAGCTAAAGCGCTTTGCCATTGCTCTGGTTGTGTCACATCTAAAAGCCCAGCTTTGGCATGGCTACCGAGTTCAGCAGCTAATGAGGTGACTTGAGATTGGTTGATGTCGTAAAGCCCAACTTTATAGCCTTGTTGTATGAACAGTCGTGCAATTGCTGCGCCAATCCCTTGTCCTGCACCGCTAATAAAAATACTTTGCATGTTATGCTTCCCTGAATTGAGTTGCTCATTCCCTGAGTGAATTTTGAGCATATCAAATTCTGTAATCGAAACAATGTACTGATGAGTAAATAGCTGGAGTTCACATGGAACAATTATTAGCAGTGATGAAAGAATTACGTGAAAAATGTCCATGGGATCAAAAGCAAACCCCAGAAAGTCTGACTCGTTATGCCATCGAAGAGGCCTATGAAGTTGAAGCGGCAGTTCGTTCAGGTCAGAGTGATGATGTACGAGATGAACTGGGGGATTTGTTGCTGCAAGTGGTTTTTCAGTCGCAGATGTATAGCGAACAAGGCGCATTTGATTTTCAAGATGTGGTGCAAGCGATTACAGATAAATTAATTCGCCGTCATCCCCATGTGTTTCAGGCAGAGCAATTCTCAGCACTCAATGCGGATGATGTGGCAACACTATGGAAACAGATTAAACAACAAGAAAAAGCAGGGAAATCAGTATCTAGATTAGATGAAGTTAAACATGCTCCTGCATTAAGCCAAGCAGATGAAATCCAAAAAAATGTGGCGAAAATTGGCTTTGATTTTCCAGATATTGAAGGGGCTTATGGCAAGCTTGAGGAAGAGCTAGGGGAGTTAAAAGAGGCCTTAGCAGGCAAAAAATCCGACGAAATATTTGATGAATTTGGTGATTGCTTATTTTCTCTGGTGAATGTTGGACGTAAGATTGGCATCTCAAGTGAGATGGCACTGTTAAGTACCATTCATAAATTTAGAAGCCGCTTTGCTTATATTGAAGCACAGGCCACATTACAACAAAAACATGTAGAAGACTTATCCTTAACTGAGATGGATCAGTTGTGGGAACAGGCAAAACAACAATTAAAACAACAGGCTGAATATGTACAACATCCTAAAGAATAAATTTTTTACACAACTACTTATCTTGGCTTTGAGTTTAATGGCAGATTTAACTTTTGCGCAAAGCCCTTCGGGCTACGCGGAATGGAAAGCCTTACAGCAAGCCAAAGATCAACAATTAAAAAAGCAATCTGAGGCCTCGAAGTCCAAAGCGACAACTGCACCGAGCAATGCCAACTATTATTTGTCACGACCCAGCACCCAACAAAATAGTCGAACAGATCAGGTACGTTTAAATACAGCCTCAGTCGATGAACTGCAGACATTGCATGGAATTGGTCAGAAAAAAGCAGAAGCAATTGTGCAATATCGCAAAAGTAATGGCTTATTTAAAAGCATTGATGATATTCAACAGGTTAAGGGAATCGGTCCTGCGCTGTTTGCTAAAAATAAAGCAAAATTGGCACTTTAAGTGAAGTGTAAAAAAAAGAATTAGGTTAAGCTCAGCTTGAGCATCGAGATAATCAAATTGCCCTTTGATTGTGTTAGAGATATCATTAGCGACATCTTAAGAATTTTACGTTCAGACGTAGGAGACAGCGTCTTTTGCAAACTTTGCGCGCGTCCAAATGTGGTTTATCAACCGCACAATTACCTTCTTCCATTTTAGATGTGATTGATGCCTTAACTAAGGCAGGCTATGAAGCTTATATCGTGGGTGGCAGTGTCCGCGACCTAATGTTGGGTCATGCACCTAAAGATTTTGATGCTGTAACTAATGCGACACCAGCTCAGGTGAAAGAAGTCTTCGGGCGACGTTGCCGAATTATTGGTCGTCGTTTTGAGCTGGCGCATGTCTACTCAGGACGTGAACTGATCGAAGTTGCGACCTTCCGTGCGCCGCCTAAAAAAGCCGTGACTTCTGCTGCGGGCATGATTTTACGTGATAATAATTGGGGTACGATTGAGCAAGACTTTGCACGTCGTGACTTCTCGATCAATGCAATGTATTACCAACCACGCAAAGGCGAAGTGCTAGATTTTTGTCATGCAGTAGATGACATAAAACATAAAATGTTGCGTTTATTGGGTGATCCACAACTACGTTTTGAAGAAGATCCTGTGCGGATGCTTCGGACTTTACGTTTTGCAGCCAAATTAAACTTTAATATTGATGAAAAAATTCTGGATGTCTTTACCCCAGAACTTACTCGATTACTGCGTGATGTGTCTCCACATCGTTTATACGACGAGTCACAAAAACTCTTTACTATGGGGCATCTCAATCGCGTCTTACCGATGCTGATCGATTTTGGTATTTGGTATCAATTATTTGCAGATATCAAACCGGTCGTAACGCCATTTATTGAATTGGCAGCAAAAAATACCGATCAACGTATTTCGATTGGGAAAACCATTAACCCTGCATTTTTCTATGCCGTGTTATTGTGGATTCCGTTCCAAGAGCGTTGTACGTTCTATCTAAATAAAGGTGTTGTTCCTGCTGAAGCACGTGCTCAAGCAGGCTTGGATGTATTGAAACGTCAGGCTACACGAACCATTATTCCACGCTTTGCCGAAACATTTATTCGTGAAGTTTGGGAAATGCAAACCCGTTTACTAAGTCCAAAACCACAGCAAATTGAAGCACTTTCAGGTCATGCACGTTTCCGTGCAGGCTTTGACTTTCTGCTGCTGCGTGAAAAATCGGGCGATACAAGCACGCAAGGCATGGGGCAGTGGTGGGATGCATATCAGCAGATGAGCACTGACGAAAAAGAACGAGCAATTAGCCAATACAATCGTCAACGTGCCAAGAGTCGTCGTAAAGCGGCGCATGAAGATGTGGAAGCCAAAACTTCTGCACATCAGCAAGTTGAAATTGAACCGCTGGTGAATGAACCAGAAAGCAGAAGTCGCCGTCAACGTAAGCCTAAATCACATGCCAATAGTCTAGAGACAGTGTCAATCGTTGCAGCGTCAGCCAGTGGTGAAATTGGTGCAGATCATCCGATTTTAAAACGTAAACGTGTGAAACGAGATTTGACTCAGGTTATTTTTGGGCCAACACAATGACGCTGACATATATTGGTTTAGGCAGTAATTTAGGTGATTCTCTACAGATCCTTAGTGAAGCGGTGCATAAACTTGCAACACTCGGAAAAGTGAAAGTCTCAAAACTGTATCAAAGCCCGCCAATGGGGCCACAAGATCAGCCGAATTATTTAAATGCAGCGGTTGCATTAGAAACTGATCTAGCACCTTTGGCCTTGTTGGATGAATTGCAACGCTTTGAACAAGAGTCGGGGCGTGTACGCCTACGTCATTGGGGGGAGCGTACACTGGATTTAGATTTACTGATTTATGGTGAACAGCACATTCAAAATGAACGTTTGACGGTGCCTCATGTTGGTGTTTTAGAACGTGATTTTGTGTTGAAGCCTTTGTTGGATTTAGATGAGAATCTACAGATTAAAGGACAACCATTAAAAGATTTACCTATTTTGAATAATCCAAATTTAACTGTATTGGATGCAGGAAACTGGGCCCATCTTTAATTTTTGTATGACCACTTGAGAAAGCCGTCATCTGAGGAATATTGAAATGATTAGTCTAAGTGACTTGAAAAAATTTAAAGCGGAAGGCCGCAAATTCTCCTGCCTGACTTGCTATGATGCGAGCATGGCAAAAGCAATGGAAGTTGCTGAAGTCGATAGTATTCTGATTGGTGATTCATTGGGGATGACCATTCAAGGGAATGACTCAACTTTGCCTGTCACTGTTGAAGATATGGTATATCACACTGCTGCAGTGCGTCGTGGCAATAAACATGCGTTTATTTTGACTGATTTGCCATTTATGACCTATGCCACTTTGAATGACGCTTTGGTGAATTCAAAGACCGTGATGCAAGCAGGCGCACAGATGGTCAAATTGGAAGGTGGTGCATGGTTGTCAGAAACAGTTGAAGTATTGACCCGTAATGGTATTCCAGTGTGTGTGCATTTAGGGTTAACTCCGCAATCGGTTCATGTGTTTGGCGGTTATAAAGTACAAGCACGTACACGCGAAACCGCGGATCAACTCATTGCAGATTGTAAAGCTGTGGTTGATGCAGGTGCAGCAATTTTACTTTTGGAATGTGTTCCTGCCCAAGTGGGTAAAGAAATTAGTGAATTATTCCCAAATACACCTGTGATTGGGATCGGTGCCGGTGCAGAAACGGATGCTCAAGTCTTGGTTCAACAAGATATGTTGGGACTGACGTTTAGTCACGTGGCGAAATTTGTTCGCAACTTTATGAAAGAGCAAGCAGGGGAAACGGCAATTGTGGATGCGTTTAAGGCGTATCATGCTGCCGTATTAGATGGTAGCTTCCCTGCCAAAGAACATACATTCCAAATTGAGCTGTAAGACATGAAAACTGAAACAACGATTCAAGGTTTAAGTGCATCGCTAAATCCAGCACGTGCTGCGCGCAAAATCATTGGTTTTGTACCAACGATGGGGAACTTGCATGAAGGTCACCTTAATTTAGTTCGTGAAGCACGTAAACTGTGTGATGTCGTGGTGGTGAGTATTTTCGTTAACCCAATTCAGTTTGGTCCAAATGAAGACTTTGACAACTATCCACGTACTTTGGAACAAGATCAGCACTTATTGGCTGAAGTGGGTTGTGACATTGTGTTTGCACCGACTGTTGAACAAATGTATGGCAACAAACCGCGCTTAACCAATATTAGCGTGGGCGGCATTACCAATGATTTGTGTGGCGAACAGCGTCCGGGTCATTTTGACGGTGTTGCTGTTGTTGTGACAAAACTCTTTAATATTGTTCAACCGAATTTTGCATTCTTTGGGCAAAAAGATTACCAGCAACTTGCAGTGATTCGTCAGTTTGTACGTGACTTAAATATTCCACTAGAAGTGATTGGTGTGCCGATTACTCGTGCTGAAGATGGTTTGGCATTGAGCTCACGCAATGGTTATTTGAGTGCGGAAAATCGTGCGATTGCACCAACGATTTACCAAAGCTTGAAAACGGCTGAGGCAGAATTACATGCTGGAACTCAACTGGCAGATGTGTTAGCGAATATTAAAGCAACATTGACAGCAGCGGGGTTTGTTGTGGACTATGTTGAAGCACGTACACCTGAATTACAGAAAATTGAAGAATTTGATCAAGACGTGGTGTTGTTTATTGCGGCTAAATTAGGCGCAACACGTCTTATTGATAATATGCAGGTTAAATATACTGCAGTTTAAAACGGCTATGGGGTAGCAAGCGATGAAGCGCATTTTAATTGTTACAGGACAATCTGGATCTGGAAAGTCATCTGCATTACAGATACTTGAGGATTTGGGCTATTACTGTATCGATAATTTGCCATTGGCCTTACTCCCCGAAATTGTTGAAAAACTCGATTCAGAAAATAATCTTGAACAATTGGCACTGGGTGTGGATGTCCGCAGTACACGTGCAGATTTACAAGAGTTCGATTTGGTTTTTCAACAGCTACAACGCCATGGCTCAGTCGATATTATTTATTTGACCACGCGTGATCAGGAATTGATTGCGCGATTCAGTTCATCTCGACGTCCCCATCCGTTGGCAAGTCGTTTCAAAAGTTTAAATGAGTGCATACAGGAAGAAAAATCTTTACTGTTGCCGATTCAATTACGCTCGACAGTACATATTGATACTACAGACAAGAGCGTACATGATTTAAAACATACCTTGCTGTCTAAACTTGGACAGGCAGATAATTTAATTTTGATCTTACAGTCTTTTGGCTATAAGCATGGTATTCCACTCGATGCAGATTATGTTTTTGACGTCCGTCATTTGCCTAATCCGCACTGGGATATGGAATTGCGTAAGTATTCAGGATTAGATGAGCCAGTTCGTCAGTTTTTACAACAAAGTGAACAAACCAATGAAATGTTCCAAGATATTTATAATTTTTTGGATAAATGGCTGCCGGCATTTTCCGAAGGGCATCGTCATTACATGACGGTGTCGATCGGTTGTACAGGTGGGCAACACCGTTCGGTATATATCGTAGATAGACTAAAAAAAGCACTTGAGGCAAAATGGTCTATTCAGGTTCTACATAGAGAAATGAAGCACTGGTCATGATCGACACAACTGTTGACGTAATTAATAAACTGGGTTTACATGCGCGTGCATCTGGCAAGCTAATCGAAGTCACGACCAAATTTCGCTCGTCGATTCAAATTGGTAAGGGTGGAAAATTAGTAGATGCCAAAAATATTATGTCTTTGCTGATGCTTGGCGCAGGCAAGGGCACAACTTTACGCTTAGTGATTGAAGGTGCAGATGAAGAAAAAGCTTTATCTGAAATTCAAGCACTGTTTGCGGCAAAATTTTACGAGGCAGATTAAACGTGGCACGTCGACCGAACCGCTATACCGAAGAAGACTTTGAATCCTTAGAAGGACGTGCAAGTAAAACTGAGCAAAAGAAAGCTGTACAACGTATGGCTGCTTTGGGTGAGGAACTTGCAAAACTGAATCCTAAACAGATTAAAAATCTTCCTGTAGAAGAGCGTCTGATCGAAGCACTACTTGATGCACAAACCATTACTTCACATGAAGCGCGACGTCGTCAGTTTCAACGTGTAGGTAAATTGCTGCGTAATGAAGATGAAACCATGATTTTATCTTACCTAACCCCGCAGCAAGGTGCGAAAAAAACAGCGCAGCTTCAACGCTGGACTGAACGTATGATTGCCCAAGGTGATCCCGTCATTAAAGAGTTCATGAAAGCACATAATGCTGCTGAACATCATCCTATTCGTCAGCATATTTTGCGTATTCAACGTGATATAGCAAAAAATGTAAGCGAAGAAGAACTGACTGCGTCAAAGTTGAAATTGTTTAACTACATTCAACAAGTGGCTTTATTATCTGATAACTAATGCATGATTAGATAGCCAAGTACTTAGATAGCTCAATGATCAGAGAATTCAACATGATCTGATCATTGAAGCAAAACGTGAAGTTATAGACTTCACATCAAAAAAACGACCTGATTAGGTCGCTTTTTTTGCTTAAATGATTGAAAAAATCATGCTTGGCTTTTGAGTTTTAATATTAACCAAATTCACCAACAGCGCGCTCTTTAGCCCATTCACGGAGAACGAACTTCTGAAGTTTACCTGTCGAGGTTTTTGGAATTTCGGTAATCACTACATCTTTAGGTACTTTGAAACGTGCAAGGTGCTGCTTACAGAATTCGATCAGTTCTTCAGGCGTTGCTTCTTTACCTGCTTTTAATTCAATAAAGGCACAAGGCACTTCTTGCCAACGAGGGTCAGGTTTTGCAACCACTGCAGCTGTCAGTACAGCAGGGTGTTGATATAGAATTTCTTCTACTTCGAGCGATGAAATGTTTTCACCCCCTGAAATGATCACATCTTTAGAGCGGTCAGTAATTTTGGCATAACCGTCAAGTTGGCAGACTGCTAAGTCACCGGTATGGAACCAGCCACCGGCAAAGGCTTCAGCCGTTGCTTCTGGGTTTTTCAAATAACCTTTCATTACGATGTTGCCACGGAACATGATTTCACCCATGGTCTGGCCATCATGCGGAACAGGTAACATGGTTTCAGGATCAATGACTTTCATGCCATCTTGAAGCGGGTATGGCACACCTTGGCGAGAATGCAACTGTGCTTGTTCTTGAATGGAAAGATCAGACCAACCAGCTTGCGATGCGCAAAGTGCCGATGGACCATATGTTTCAGTCAAACCATAAACATGTGTAACATTGATGCCAATATTACGCATCCCTTCAATAATCGCTGCAGGTGGCGCTGCACCAGCAACCATCACTTCAACGCGATGGTCAAATTGTGCTTTTTTCTCTTCAGGCGTATTGATCATCATTGAAAGTACGATTGGCGCACCGCAGAAATAATCTACTTTGTGTTCTGCGATCAGTTTGAAAATCAGTTCAGGGTCGATTTTACGTAGACAAATATTGGTTCCGCCATTGGCTGCCATCGTCCATGCAAAGCACCAGCCATTACAGTGGAATAGAGGAAGCGTCCACAGATACGTTGCACGTGGCGTCATGCCGCAAGCAATGATGTTACTCGCTGCATTGATATATGCGCCGCGGTGATGATACACCACGCCTTTTGGATTCCCTGTGGTACCCGAGGTATAGCTTAAGCTAATTGCATCCCATTCATCTTGAGGTAAGTGCCACTCAAAGTTGGCATCGCCTTGCGCCAACCAGTCTTCAAATTCAATTTGTCCAATCGGTTGTGCTGTGCCTTCAAATTCAGCATCTGCAACATCAATGACATAAATGTCTTGATCGATCAAAGCCAAAGCTTCGGTGGCAACTTGAGCAAATTCAGGGTCAACCAACAGGACTTTGGTTTCTGCATGTTCCAGCATGAAGGCAATGGTTTTCGCATCAAGGCGTGTATTTAGCGTATTTAGTACAGCACCCGCCATCGGTACGGCAAAGTGTGCTTCAACCATAGCCGGAACGTTCGGTAATAACACAGACACGGTGTCGTTTTTGCCAATGCCTAATTGTTGCAACTGATGTGCAAATTGACGACAACGGTTATACGTTTGGCGCCATGAAATATGACGTTTGCCATGGATAATGGCATCCTGATCAGGATAAATATAAGCTGCACGCTCTAAATAACGTAGAGGCGAAAGTGCCACAAAATTTGCCGGGGTCCGTGGCAATTCATCGTATGCGCTAACCATCGTGGTACTCCAAGTCCATGTCTATTTGTTTTAAATCTGACTTAACAATAATTCAGTCCGTAGCTTCTCTGCATTTATGCTTTAGTCGAGTATTTATACTAAATTTTTAAGTTATTGAAATTGAATAAAATAAAAACAGTAAAGTGACAAAAATGAACCCTATGGTTCTCAAAATTGATTTTTTAGCATAAATAATTTAGCTGAAAAATATACAATAGTTGTTGGTTTTTTATGCTGATTTTACCGATGTTTTCGTGCGTGATCCTTTTTATTGATCAGGTTTGAATGATGCTTAACGAATAATGTAGAGTGCCTTGAATAGTCTTTGTGGGGGTATAAACGAATGATTTTTTCTTTAATTGATCGTGGCTTATTTACTGTTTTATAAAAATAAACTGAAATTTGAGAAGATGCTTAACTTCGTATAATCTAATTAAAAAATCAAGATGGCTTGCGCATTAACATTGCAAAAGCAGAAATCAAAAATAAAACAATACGGCTAAATACAATAAAAAGTATGGCGACAAGGATGAATATGACAATTCAACACGACATTGCATGGGAAAATTGGTCAGGTGCTCAGAAGTCGATCCCGAAGTCATTTATACAACCGCAAAATCTTGAGCAATTAATGGATATAGTGCAATCCCATCCCAAGATTCGTATGGTCGGTGCAGGGCATTCTTTTAGCCCTTTGGCAAAAACTACAGATACCTTAGTACGTTTAGATCATCTCAAAGGCATTCTAGATATCGATGCTGAACGCTGCCAAAGTACCGTCCAAGCTGGCACAAGATTATTTGATTTGGGGGAGAAGCTCGCGGCTTTTGATCAAGCACTGATTAATCAAGGTGATATTGATCGTCAAAGTTTGGCTGGAGCTATTGCAACAGGGACGCATGGTACCGGACTCGAATTACCGTGTTTATCGGCGCTGGTTACGAGGTTTGAATTATTAACCGCGCAGGGTGAATTACTACAATGCAGTGCTGAACAGAACAACGAAATTTTCCAAGCAGGGCGTGTTTCACTCGGGAGTTTAGGCGTGCTGACGCATGTACAGCTGCAAAACCGACCGATGTATAAACTCAAAGAACAAACGCGATTATGTCCGCTGAAAGAAGTCATGCAGAATATGCAGCAATGGCAATATGAACATCGACATATTGAGTTCTGGGCATTTAGTCATGCCGATCAGGTTATTTTAAAAACCTTAGATGAGACGGAAGATAACCTTCAACCGCGGAAAGAACAGTGGTTAGATGATGACGTATTACTCAAATTTTGTGCAGAATTGACGCGAATTTTTCCACCACTGAATCCATGGCTACAAAACTTATTGGGTGTTTTTGTCCAACCCTCGATCAGCGTAGACTGGTCAAGTCGAATTTTTCCTTCTGCTCGAAATACCAAATTTAATGAGATGGAATACCAGATTCCGCTGCAACACGGGATGAATTGTTTAGAAGAAATTTTGCATACCCTTCGACGACATAAGGTTCCGATGTTTTTTCCGCTAGAATATCGACTTGTACGTGGGGATGATATTTGGCTCAGTCCGTTTTATCAGCAAGATTCGGCCTCAATTTCGGTGCATCAGTTTTATAAGCAAGATTATCAAGTCATCTTTAAGCTTGTGGAGCCGATTTTTTTAAAATATGGCGGGAGGCCGCATTGGGGGAAATTGCATAGCCTAAATGCGCGGCAGCTTCAAAATGTGTACCCCAAGTGGCTGGATTTTTTAAATATTCGACAAGAATTAGATCCGAAGCAAAAGTGGCTCAGTCCAGAGCTACAGCAATTACTGATTGAATAAGCATCGTGGAACGTTAAACGTTGAAGACCAATTGAACGATATGAAAAAGGGGATGGCATGGATGCATATTTTCAACAGTTGAATACGCTGTTAAAGCTAAAAGGCACTGGGATGCCGCAGTTAATCGTGGATGTTGATGCATTAAATCACAACTTGGTGATCACTCAGCAGCAAATGCCAGAGCGTCTGCATCCGCGCTTGGTGGTGAAATCCTTGGCGTGCATGGCTCTGCTTCAACACTGTGCTACACAGCTCAAGACACAGCGTTTCATGCTATTTCATTTTGCACATCTAAAAACACTTTTCGAATCGATACCGCAAGCCGATGTGTTGTTTGGAAAACCGATGCCGATTCAGGCTTTGAACCATGTAGACAAGGCGTTTTTGCAGGCAACGCAATCGCAAGTGCAATGGCTGATTGATAGTGAACAGCGTTTAGCCCAATACCTCAAATTTGCTGAGCAGCATCAACTGTGTCTACGCATCAATATCGAAATCGATGTGGGGCTACACCGTGGTGGCCTGAAAACGATCCATGAGCTAAAGGCTGTTTTGGATCTAATCGTTCAACATCCCCAACATTTAAAATTTTCAGGATTAATGGGCTATGACGCACATGTGGCGAAGATTCCACGGCTGATCCAATCTGCTGAACAGACTTATCAACAGTCCCAGCAAAGTTATCAACAATTCAAAGCTTATGTACAACAGCGCTACCCAACCTTATGTGATGAACACACCTGTTGGAATGGTGGTGGTAGTCCTAGTTTTAGTTTTCATTGTCAGCAGAGTGTCTGTAACGAAGTCTCGTTTGGCTCGATGTTATTAAAACCTGCAGATTTTGAACTGAAAAATTTACAAGCTTTCCAAAGTGCCTTGTGGATCGCCACGCCTGTGTTAAAAGTGTTGCCGCGGACTGAATTACCACAGTTAGAATGGCTCAGTCGTTGGGCAAAATCTCAGGCTGTGTTTATTTATGGAGGCTATTGGCGAGGGGACTATGTTTATCCTCAAGGCAGTCAGCCCCATGCGTTATATGGTCGCAGTAGTAATCAGGAGCTTGTGCAAATTCCACAGACAAGCAGCATAAACGTAGATGATTATATTTTTTTACGCCCTACCCAGAGTGAAATGATCATCCCTCAATTTGCACAGCTTTGGTTGTACCAATCCGATCAATTCATGGCCTTTGAGACCTTCAGAGAATAAAAAAAGAGCCCGTATGGACTCTTTTTAGGTTCAATTGTTTTGAAAAAAGCTCATGATTTGAAGCTTACTCAAATCCACTGTAGTGAATACCCGTGAGGTTCGACATTTCTTTTTTCCATGTGGTCAGGTCATCTTTGCAGAATTGATTCAGATGATGATGTCCGCAGGCACGAGCCATGACTTGCATCAGTTCAACGGATGCATTTAGAAAATTCGCCAGTTGTTGTGCCGATTTGTCTATTTCTAAACGACGACGTAAATGATCTTGTTGTGTGGCGATGCCGACAGAACAATCATTGGTCTGACAGGCACGCATAGCTAAACAGCCAATGGCTTGCATGGCAGAGTTTGAAATCGCGATGGCATCTGCACCTAAAGCGAGTGCCTTAATAAAGTCAGCGGGTACACGAAGTCCACCTGTGATCACTAAACTAATATCTGACCGTCCTAAACGGTCTAAATGACGACGTGCTCGTGCAAGTGCAGGAATGGTCGGTACAGAGATATTGTCACGGAATAAGGTTGGGGCTGCACCTGTTCCACCGCCACGACCATCTAAAATAATATAGTCCACACCGATGCTTAGTGCTGCGTCAATATCACGTTCAATATGCTGTGCGGAGAGTTTATAGCCGATCGGGATGCCGCCGGTTTCTGCTCGGACATATTCTGCAAATTCACGATATTGTGAAAGATGAGTCCAGTCGGGGAAAGTTGCAGGAGAAATGGCTGCGGTGCCTTCTGGTAATTTGCGCACTTCTGCAATCTTGCCAACCACTTTATGGCCTGGCAGATGTCCTCCCGTACCTGTTTTTGCAGCTTGACCGCCTTTAAAATGAAAGGCCTGACACTTTTTAACTTTTTCGATGTCATAGCCAAAACGACCCGATGCAAGTTCATAAAAATAACGTGAATTGGCCGCTTGTTCCTCAGCAAGCATTCCACCTTCACCTGAACAAATGCCTGTACCTGCAAGTTCAGCACCTGTTGCAAGGGCAACTTTGGCTTCTTGAGATAACGCACCAAAACTCATATCTGACACAAACAGGGGGATTTTGAGTTTTAATGGTTTTTTAGCATTTGGGCCAATTACCACTTCGGTTGCTACGGGTGCATCATCTAACATAGTGCGAGCCATGCAGCCCACAGACGATTTTATCTCCTTGAATATGGGCATCAGCCATGAGGGCGCCACGATGCTGACAGCGACCATACATGACCACGACTTGTTCTGCATCATTATCTTCGAGCCTTAAGACCACAAGATCGACATTGGCTGCAAGGGCATAAGCGGGTTGGAGCGGTTTTAAACTAGACCAAGATATAAGTGAATGTGCTTGCATGATACCTGCCTACATAGAGAGTTCAGTGGGTATAGGTGTTCGAAATTCAGAATAATTTTATGAATTAGAACGTGATTATTATATTGACAGCATAAAGTGCATTTCGGCTGAAATCTGCTTGAATTATCAGGAGTCTTGTAAAAGGTGGTAGAAAAATCAACTTCCATGGGATTAGAGGTTTATTAAAGTTGGCAGGGCGTGTAAAATTTAGGTCGAATTTTATTTATCCACCGTTTTTATCTTTTGAGGGTCTCCCTCGATCATAATCTCGCGGTGATATGCTCCATTGTACGGGGCATCACTCCTTAAGGATTTTTATATGCCAATTATCACTTTGCCAAATGGCGATCAAAAAGAATTTGATCATGCCGTGTCTGTGATGGAAGTTGCTCAAAGCATCGGTCCTGGTCTAGCAAAAAATACAGTTGCGGGTCGTGTAAACGATCGTTTAGTTGATGCGTCTGATTTAATTACAGAAGATGCTAGCCTACAAATTATCACGCCTAAAGATGAAGATGGTATTCACATCATTCGTCACTCTTGTGCGCACTTGGTGGGTCATGCAGTTAAGCAATTGTTCCCAGAAGCAAAGATGGTCATTGGTCCTGTCATTGAAGAAGGTTTCTACTATGACATCTGGATGCCACGTCCGTTTACTTTAGATGACATGGCAGCAATCGAAGAGCGCATGAAAAAGCTCATCGACCAAGACTATGATGTCATCAAAAAAATGACTCCACGTGACGAAGTGATCAAAGAGTTCACTGCACGCGGCGAAGAATACAAATTGCGTCTGATCGAAGACATGCCTGAAGAAACTGAAATGGGCTTGTACTACCATCAAGACTACTTGGACATGTGCCGTGGTCCGCACGTTCCAAATACTAAATTCTTAAAATCGTTCAAGTTGACTAAAATCTCTGGTGCTTACTGGCGCGGTGATGCGAAAAACGAACAGCTGCAACGTATTTACGGTACAGCTTGGGCTGACAAAAAACAGTTAGCTGCGTATATCAAACGTATTGAAGAAGCTGAAAAACGCGATCACCGTAAAATTGGTAAAGCGTTAGACTTGTTCCATATGCAAGAAGAAGCGCCGGGTATGGTGTTCTGGCATCCAAACGGCTGGACGATTTACCAAGTGCTTGAACAATACATGCGTAAAGTTCAACAAGCCAACGGTTACCAAGAAATCCGTACACCGCAAGTGGTTGATTTCACGCTTTGGGAAAAATCAGGTCACGCAGCAAACTATGCTGAAAACATGTTTACGACTCACTCAGAGAACCGTAACTATGCTGTAAAACCAATGAACTGCCCATGTCACGTGCAAGTCTTCAACCAAGGTTTGAAATCTTACCGTGATCTTCCAATTCGTTTGGCTGAGTTTGGTTCATGTCACCGTAACGAACCATCGGGTTCATTACACGGCATTATGCGTGTACGTGGCTTTACACAAGATGATGCGCATATCTTCTGTACCAAAGAACAAATCGGTACTGAAGTTGCAGACTTTATTAAACTGACATTAGATGTTTATAAAGACTTCGGCTTTGAAGAAGTACAAATGAAGTTGTCGACACGTCCAGAAAAACGTGTAGGTGATGACAAACTTTGGGACATGGCGGAAAAATCTTTAGCAGATGCTTTAGATGCTGCAGGCCTAGAGTGGGAACTTCAACCGGGTGAAGGTGCATTCTACGGTCCGAAAATTGAATTCTCATTGAAAGACTGCTTAGGTCGTGTATGGCAGTGCGGTACAATTCAATGTGACTTTAACTTACCAGAACGTCTTGACGCATCTTATGTGACTGAAGATAACGACCGTGATCAGCCTGTAATGTTGCACCGCGCAATACTTGGCAGTTTCGAGCGTTTTATTGGTATACTTATTGAACACTATGCTGGTTTCATGCCACCTTGGTTGTCTCCAATTCAAGCATGTGTGATGAACATTACCGATTCACAAGCTGAAGCATGTGAGTCAGTCGTCGCTAAACTTAAAGAAAGCGGTATCCGCGCGATTTCAGACTTGAGAAATGAGAAAATCGGCTTTAAGATTCGTGAACGTACTTTAGAGCGTATTCCTTACTTATTGGTTCTTGGGGACCGTGAAGTTGAGGAAGGTACTGTAAACGTCCGTACTCGCTCTGGAAAAAATTTGGGTACTATGTCAATTGATGCATTCGTTGACCTAGTAAAAGCAGCCGTAGCCGAACGCGGCCGGTACATTGTGGAGTAAAAGCGATTAAACAGCCTGACCGTAATCAACAGGGCGGAAAATCAAACCGTCCTGCCTTGAATGATGAAATTCGTGCAAAAGAAGTCCGTCTAGTAGACGAAAATGGCGAGCAAAAAGGGATTGTATCTCTTGCTGACGCTTTGCGTGCTGCAGAAGCAGTAGATCTTGACCTTGTTGAGATTGTTGCTAATGCTGAGCCACCAGTCTGCAAAATCATGGATTTTAACAAGCATTTGTTTGATCTAAAACAAAAGCAAAAAGAAGCGAAGAAAAAACAACATCAAGTACAGGTGAAAGAAATCAAGCTACGCCCTGGTACTGATGTTGGTGACTACAACGTTAAACTACGTGCCATTATCAAGTTCCTTGAAGAAGGCAATAAGGTAAAAATCACGCTTCGTTTCCGTGGTCGTGAGATGGCTCACCAACAACTTGGTTTGGCTCAATTACAAAAAATTGAAGCTGACGTAGTTGAATACGGTGTTGTTGAACAAACCCCGAAAATGGAAGGCCGTCAAATGGGTATGCTACTTGGTCCTAAAAAGAAAAAGTAAGTATCCATAAAAAAAGCACTGCATTTGCAGTGCTTTTTTTTTGTCTAGATGTCGGGTTTTAAATTCCAATGTTGCTGAAGGGCAGCAAGAATGTCTGCTGAGTGGTGATTAGAAAATAGTGCGAAATTAATCAGCGCAAATTTATGCCTTAGGGTACTAAATAGGCTCTTTTGAATAAAGACAAATTCAATTGTGCGGTAACGGTTATTAAATCGTTGTTCCGAATCTAGTGTATCGAAATGCTTTAACTTGCGCTTGATGTAGGTATAAAGTGAGCAAAGCTTTTTATTGAGCTAACTATGTGAGATCTATTTACATAAAACAGGCCGTGAAATAGGGGTTTTCAGTACCCTCCAATAGATTTTCATCTTGGTAATATTAGGTCGTATATTCCATGTCATAAAAGCAATCAGAACAAAGTACATTTCATATAAATAGATAGTAATACAGAGTAGGATTATTTTTTGCAAGATACGCCAAAATTTAAAAAGAGTAGATGAACAACTTGTAAGCCAGACCCACCAAGGATTCATTAAAAACACCTATGGGTAAGATTAAGTTGAGAATAGATAAAAAACGAAACATATAAATTGGAATCGAGACACTATATTCTTGAGATGGCATGATTTTTTATTCTTGTTTGTCATGTTTTGAATCTAACTAATTTTCTTAATATAAAAAAGACCCCGAAGGGTCTTTTTTTTATGAGGGTTTACTCAGCGATATTTTCTTGGACAGGACTTTCTATCAATGCCTTTTTGCCAATTGGAATTTGGCGTGGTAGTTTTTCTTCAGGAATAATACGCTGTAAGTCCACTGTCAATAAACCATTTTCATATAGGGCTTGTTGCACTTCTATATGTTCATCTAAGCGTAAAGACAGTTTAAATGTACGACGAGCAATGCCTTTATGCAGAAATTCCACAGTTGTATCTTGCGCTTCAGTTGGTTTACCTGAAATGCTTAGCACTTGATTTTCTAAGTTTAGCGAAAGTTCATCTTCTGTAAAACCTGCGGTTGCCACCACAATGCGATAGCTATTTTCAGCCGTTTTTTCAATATTGTATGGCGGGTAATTTGGTGTGTCGCTTTGCATGGCATAATCAAATAAATCGTTAAAACGATCAAAACCAATGCTACGACGGAAAAGTGGGTTAAGATTTAAACTACTCATAATTAGAACTCTCTTTAATAAGCAAAGTTGTAACAATAAGAAATGTTCAGTGATGCTTGGCATCCACTGTTCACTAACAAGATCGTTTGATCCTTGTACATGTATCAATATCGGTCTGTGCTGATTTTTTTCAAGGGATTTTTATAAAAAAAATTATATTTTTTGAATTTTTGTACCTTAAGTGATTTTAAAAGCAAAGTGATAATTCACATTTTAACGTTACTTTGCAGAAAAACTGACAAGCTTTCACTGGATTAAACATGTTATACATAAAGCAAAATGAGATTGCCTTACTGAAAATTAAAAAGGAATATAGATGATTGATCTCTACTATTGGGGTACACCCAATGGACATAAAATTACCATCGCTTTAGAAGAAATGGGTTTGGAATACCAAATTTTTCCGATTAATATCTTGGAAAATGATCAATTTCAGCCAGACTTTTTGAGAATTTCTCCGAACAATAAAATCCCTGCAATCGTGGATCAGAATGGCCCACGAGGAGAGTCAATTTCAGTTTTTGAGTCTGGTGCGATTCTGCAATATCTTGGACGTAAAACAGGTTTGTTTTATCCAGAAGATGAGTTTGAGCGCGTTGAAGTTGAACAATGGTTGATGTGGCAAATGGGTGGTTTTGGGCCCATGTTAGGACAAAATCATCATTTTAGTCGTTTTGCACCTGAACGTATTCCGTATGCAACTGAACGTTATGTCAATGAAACTAAACGCTTATATAAAGTTTTGAACCATCAGTTGATTGGTCAAAAATTTGTGGCTGGAGAGTATTCGATTGCAGATATGGCTATTCTGCCTTGGGCACTGCGTCATGAATGGCAGCAAATTCAGCTGGAAGATTATCCATACGTGAAAGACTATATCGATCGACTGACGGCCCGTCCAGCGGTACAAAAAGCCTTAGCAATACACGTTTAAAAAAAGAGCATGGAAACATGCTCTTTTTTTTATGGAATGAATAGAAGCTTTTTCCACCAAGGTCTTTGGTTTTCTTTCAGGGTCTTGAGTGAGAAGGGTTGTAAGGCAACAAAGGGGGAGGCTACACCATTTTCGATATAAGGTTTGAACTTGGCACGTAAAAGTGACTGCTCAACCCGCTTATCAATGTGTGTAAGTCCAGAGCTTTTGATTAATTCAGCTTTTTGAACTTCGCCGGTGGCTAAAACATACAATTTAAAACTAAGGTCACGATTTTGATTGCCCATATCGTCATTGTTGAAGTTAAAGATAGGTCGCTTTTGCCAAATCATTTGATCTTGTGTAATCAGGTGTTGTTTGGCAACTTCAGAAGGACTTTGTGCATATAAAGCGGTCAAAATTTGTAATAACACGATAAAACTTAAGCAAAGAATTTTTTTCATAAAGTGAGTTAAAATTATTCAATATTTGCGTGGCAGATTAGAAGTCTCATGTATAAAAGTAAAGTGCGGAAAGACTCACCTTAAGATTTTAGATAGGACGGAAGAAAATTCTAACGCTGTGTTAGAATGCGGCGCTGCCGAAAAGAACGCGTTGTTGACGGCTTAGTTGGACGATTTTGCGATGAAAGACTTTTTCTTAAATTTTACCCGTATTGTTGAAAATAACCCAAGAATCTATTGGAGTATTATTTTTGGTATTGCAGGCTGCTTAGTGCTATTTGTCGCTGAAATTGTGCATGTTCAAAATATTCTTGCAGATTTACATACCAAAGATCAAAACTTGATGCGGGCTGCGATTGAACCGATTTCTTCACAATATAAATGGTCGAGAATCGTTGTAATTGTTGCAGCAGTGCTTTGGTCAAATTTTGAATATTTGAAGTCGAAGAAAAAATTAGGTCTCTAAGCATTCGTTTCGATGTGGTCGTTTTTAGTTTTATTCTTCGCGGCATTTGGGGCTGCGACCTTACTTCCTTTACAGTCCGAAGCCGTATTGCTCGGCTTGTTGAGCTATGGTCAACACAATCCATGGCTACTGATTGTGGTGGCTAGTATTGGTAATATTCTCGGTTCTTGTGTGAATTGGTGGCTCGGTTTAAAAGTAGAACATTATAAAAATAAAACATGGTTTCCCGTGTCAGAGCTGAAAATGCAGCAGGCACAGGGTATTTATCACAAATATGGTTATTGGTCTTTGCTACTGAGTTGGCTGCCGATGATTGGAGACCCTATTACTTTAATTGCGGGTTTAATGAAAGAAAACTTCTGGCGCTTTGTGTTCATGGTGACCGTAGCGAAAACCGGGCGTTATCTCTGTATTTATCTTATATTTTTAGGTTTCTTCTGAGATAAAACAGGGCATTGAAACATTCAATCCCTGCTTGAAATGTTGAATCTATTACTTATTTACAGCCATTTACTTTAAATTGAATTTCATCTTTAAAGTTCGACTTTTTATAGATCCAAAGGGTGCTCGCAGTACGTTTAACCGAGATCTGACTATTTCTCAATGCTTCAACGACTTTCTGATCGAGTGCATAAATGCCAGAGCCTTGCTTGATCTTCACCTTTTTTACTTGTCCGTGTTTATCCACTTTAAAGTTAAATTTGACTTTACGATCGTGCTGTTTCAATTCATGACTAGTGAGATCTAATTTTGGTTGAGATACATATTGGAATGGCGTTTTCTTATTTGCACTTTGTGCATTCCAAACTTTTGAATCAAAGTTGAAATCACATTCAGGCGTATTGCCTTTAACTCTCAAATTAAACGCTTGATAGCCAATAATGGCTTTGGATTCACCATTTTCTAAATGTGGTTTGACTTTAGCTTTTTTGACAGCAGAAATTAAGATTCGGTCGAGTTGATCGACCCCTGTACTTTCTTCAACACTTGCATCTGTAATTGTACCTTTTGCATTCGCTGTGACACGAATAATGGCCGCGCGGTCACGTTGCTTGAGGTCTTCATTGGCATATACTGGTTTTGGAAAAACCGACCAATTTAAACGCGTGGTTAAGTGGGCAGGAGCAACTTCAATATTCTGTGCCGGAAGTTGATGGGTTTTGGTTGAAGCACTAAACGCTGTAGAAAATGGAGCGCAGGCCAAAAGGGTTAAGCACAGATATTGTTTCATAAGTCTATTCTAAGATCACAAAGTGAGTGATGAATGTGTCGATATTGCTGCGCAGTATTTCCTGTATTGGAAATACTGGCAAGGTTTAAATGGAAAATATGCCATTATTTTTTTGACTGATGGGTAATGTCGATCCCAAACAAGTCACGGGTTTTTGCCCAACTGATCGCAACTACAGCCATGGTCATACAGCCACCAAAAAGTGTCGCCATGATCGTGCCCATATATTTTGCTGCAAGTCCCGATTCAAAAGCTCCAAGTTCATTACTACTGGAGACAAACATGCCATTGACCGCGGCTACACGGCCACGCATATTTTCGGGCGGGTAGAGCTGTAAAATGGTTTGGCGAACTACTACAGAGATGCTGTCACATGCGCCGGTCATTGCTAGTGCAAAGAGTGATAACCAAAGATGGCTTGAAAATGCGAATAAAATGGTAAATACACCAAAACCCGCTACAGCCAATAACATATTACGCCATGCATGATGAGTTGGAGGGAATTTGGTCAATGCAATCATGGTGATCAGGGCGCCAATAGACGGCGCTGCACGTAAGTAGCCTAAACCTTCAGGCCCCACTTTTAAAATATCTTCGGCAAAAATCGGTAAGAGGGCAATCACGCCACCAAAAAGCACAGAAACTAAATCGAGTGAAATCGCCCAAAGGACAATTTTGGTTTTCCAGATAAATCGAAAACCTTCACTTAAACTATCTTTTAAATTGTCAGATTCAATTTTAGGGAAACTGCGTTTACTGAGCAGATTAATGAGGGCGAAGCAGACCGTTAGTAGTGCTGCAACACTGAGCAAACTGGTTTCACGGCCTAAAAATGCCAACATAAAACCGCCAAGCATTGGCCCAATAATCACCCCACTTTGCCAACCAATCGTTGTCCATGTTGCACCATTGGCATAGAGCTCCCGCGGGATTAAAAAAGGTTTAAGCGACGTTGCCGAGGGATTATAGAAACCACGGATCGTTCCAAGCCCAAAAATGACTGCATAAATCCCCCAAGACAGTTGGGTGACATCAATTTGGCCGAGACCATATTGGTGAAATAACCCCCAAAGAATCAGTGGCATAGGTACAGAAAAAAACAGACAAATTTTCATAATGGTCTGTTTATTGAAACGATCTGCAAAGTATCCTCCCCACAAAGAGAGAGCAATAAAAGGAATTGCTTCGGCTAAACCAATTAAGCCCAGTGTTAGCGGGTCTTTAGTGATTTGATACAGTGAGTAAGCAACAATAATTTCTTGAATCAAAATGGCTAAGGTCAGACAAAATTGATTAAGCGTAACAATCGAGAAATCCCGATAACGTAGGGCTGCAAAAGCATCCTGTGCAGGTTTCATAATGGACATTAATAGTTGGCGTGCCGACATTATATAAGCCTTATTGGGCATCGCTTCTAAAATCATCGCTTCTAAAATCATCGGAAAATCTATATCAGAAAATTAATTAAGTTCGATATTCGGTAGAAAGATTCGCTTTTGTTTTGAGCAAAGATGCTTTAGAATACTCGCTCCCTTACCTGCAGGGCGTCTTTGCAATGGTGCAGGCGTGCCGAACAGGTGTTCAAAAGAGGTTCTTATGCCTAAGATGAAAACTCGCCGTGGTGCAGCTAAACGCTTCAAGCCAACTGCAAACGGTTTTAAACGTCACCAAGCGTTCAAACGACACATTTTGACCAAAAAATCTGCTAAGCGTATCCGTCAATTACGCGGCTGTGTAATGGTTCACGTAAGTGACGTTGCTTCAGTTCGCCGTATGTGCCCATACATCTAAGGAGATTATAAATGGCTCGTGTTAAACGTGGTGTACAGGCTCATCGCCGTCATAAAAAAATTCTTGCTCGTGCTAAAGGTTACTACGGCGCTCGTTCACGCGTATATCGCGTAGCGTTCCAAGCAGTAATCAAAGCAGGTCAATATGCTTACCGTGACCGTCGTCAAAAGAAACGTCAATTCCGTGCTCTATGGATTGCGCGTATCAATGCTGGTGCTCGTCAAAATGGTTTGTCGTACAGCCGTATGATCGCTGGCTTGAAAAAAGCTCAAGTGATTATCGACCGTCGCGTACTTGCTGACATCGCTATGCATGACGCAGTTGCGTTTGCATCTTTAGCTTCTAAAGCTAAAGATGCATTAGCTGCATAAGTCTTTATGACTTAAAAAAAGACCGCTTTTAGCGGTCTTTTTTTATGGACGAAATTGATTAGACATCTTATTTTTTCGACCATATGGCTAAAAACACAATGATGCCAATTGTGATTGCGGCAAATTTTATAAACTCAAATTGTTTAAAAAGTAAATAAAAGCCATAAAGTAAAGCGAATAGCATGGCAAAAATTAAAACTAAAGAAAAAAATACAACCCATGGTTTTTCAGGCTCTTTATCTGTTGAAGTGTTGGTGGCGGAAAGAGCTTGATCAGATGTCGACTTGAAATAATTAACTTTGGGGTATTTTTTCTGTAGTTGTTTGAGTAAAGCTTTCTCTTCATCATTGACTAAATTTTCGCGGTTGAAATGATTGGCTGTATAGCACGTGACATCTACATGGTGTTCTGACAGTTTGTACTCATAATCCAATAGTTGTGCATATTCTTCGGTTGTAAATAAATGGATCGGTGAGCTTTCGTTTTTTACATGTTTTAAATTTTGGATAGCAGCTTCGATTGAATTGAGCATTTCAAGCAGACTTAATCCAACTTGAGGTGAAGCTTGAGGATTCTCCAAAAGAGGGAGTGAGTCATTCAGAAGGCCATAATAATACAAATTATGGATTAGTTTAAATTGAGGCTGAATGTGGGTAGAAAACGGATGTTCAAATAAATCCAGTTGAATGCTATTTACTAAACTGCTCCAACTCGATTTTTTATCAAAGCAAAAGCATTCATTGCGCTGTTGTTGATTGAGCTCAATTAATGTAAACAGCCCGAATGCGTCATGAAATTGTGTGGAACTTGCACCCCAAAACTCCCGAGGATCACCAATAGGGCTGATATCTAAAATTTTCGTTTCAGATTGGATTTGAACCAGTGCAAAGGCTTGATTTAAATTGTTGTGGAAAACAGCAAGAGGGTAGTTGGTTTTTACAAAGTCAAAATGAGGATGTTGATTAAGTTTTGCATGCTCAAAAAGAAGATCAAATGGATAAAGTGAGCATTTTCTAATCCGCTTTTCAGCCATATACATGATCAAATGATCAACTGAGTCATGTAGTAATGCATTGGTTTTAAAATCGCGAATCAAGAAAATGTCGCAAGCTTGGCCGCACCATGGGTGCAAAATCTCGTCATAGTAAATTTTCTGGTTAAAAAAGCGTTGAGCATTATATTGCAAACCAAGAATAAATTGCTCGTAATGATCTATCATAATGAAGCATTTTTTTATTTTTCAATTGTAAGCTATCTTAGCTTTAATTTGACTTAAAAGGTAACTGCTTGATGCGCAAACAGTATCACTTCCGCCAAGTAGGCGACGATACGTATATTTGGGATGTGCATCACTTAGTAAAACTCAGTCAAAATTTTAAGATTCAGCAAATCCCTGTAAATGACATTTAGGAGTTAAATGAAGCATATTAATTTCCAAAATCTGCACCGACCACACAGCAAATTATTGAACATCTGGAATTGGTAAATGCTGCGGACTTAAGTTATCCCATTATTTTATGTGCTAGTGGTCGAGTGATGGATGGTATGCATCGAGTCGCAAAAGCATGCATAACCACTCAGTCGCAAATATTAGCCGTTCAATTTGAACAAACCCTAAAGCCTGACTTTATCAATATCGATGCAGATCTTTTAAATTATCGTGAAGAATAAAAGTTAACCTACAGATCCAATGCTGTTATCTTGAAGTAGATTCACCAGACTCAAGTAGATCATCATGACAATGAAAAGAATAAACGTAGTCGGTACATCGGCCACTGGAAAATCAACCTTTTCCAGAGCTTTGTCGGACAAATTAGGACTAAATTATATAGAACTGGATAATCTATTTTGGCTAGATGATTGGCAGGAGTGTCCTGACGAAATCTTTTTTGCACGTATCGGAGCTGAAATTGCTAAAGCGAAAAATGGTTATGTTATTGATGGCAATTATACTCGGGCGATTCCTGTTAAATGGTCTGAAATAGATACGGTGATATGGTTAGACCTTCCGTTTCCAGTCAATTTATACCGCTCTGTAAAGCGCGCAATTTCTCGGGCTAAGTCCAAACAAGATCTTTGGCCAGATTCAAATAATCAGGAAAGTTTGTGGCGGATGTTTGGTCGAGATTCCATTGTCTGGTGGATGATTAAAACCCATAAAACGAATCGTGAAAAATATCTACAGATGATGAATGCACCTGAATATCAACATATTCAATGGATTCGTTTAAAGTCTGCAAATGCAGTTGATGCATTTTTAGAACAATTAGATTCTTATGTTTTTGATGTTTAAGTTTTGATGTTTTATCAATAAAAAGTTCAGTTAAGTTACAGAAATAATCTTTATACCGCGCTTTGCGACATGCCTAATGTATGGATAGAAAAGAACAAAAGGAAAATAAAATGTTGGCTGAAATAGTTGGTATGGGTCAAGGTAGCATTACTGTAGAGCTCGAAATGATTCCCCGCAAAGGTGAGGCAGTCAAAATCATGTATGGTGCAGACGCAGAGCTTGAGGGGGAAGTAGTCTCTGTCAGTCATTATATTAATCAACATGCCGATCAGCATCGCGTTCGATTAGAAATTCGTCCGTTTAATTATTTAACGACCTCATAATTTTGAAATCTTTCATACAGAAGTATGTTTATAAAAAAAGCCCTTCTATGAGAAGGGCATTTTAATGTCAATTACATTTATACAGTTAAAGTCCGAAGTAATAAGCCAATAAGCAAATCACTACCGTAATAATAATTAAAGTAATCACTCCACCTGCACCGGGTTTATTGGTTGGATTTGGCGTGTGTGCATGCTGAGGATTTGATTTTCTTTGCTCAGTTTTAAATCCATCCAGAGGAGAGCTTTCGACCACAGGAGTTAAACGTGCAGTTTTATAGTGATTGGCGACTTTAACAATAAATTTTGCCGTTAAATCTTCAGTTTTTTGAGCAAAATGGCGCAAATTTAACTGTTCTTCAGGTGTATAGATGCTGCCATCTGCGTGATAGGGATGTTGAATTTTAGACTGAATATGGCGGTTTAATGCATCTAAGCGATGCAAGCTATCATGTGCGAAATCCGCTTGTGCATCCGTTGGCAAGAGTGCAAGTTTTGCGGATTCATTCGATTCGCTGCTTAGATCAAGCTGCGTACCATAATAAGGTGTGCCTAACACCTCCGGCTCAATAAAACCTTCCGCAGGTTTTTGTAAAAATAATTCTGCTTCAGTGAAGTTGTGAATATCATCCCATTTTGGTAACTGCATATCCGCTTCGATGCGTTTAATGAGTTTATGGTTCAGCTCATAGCGCCAAAAGGTTTCGCGACGTATTTGTAGTTGTTGGGATGCCGGTGCTTCATAGTCATTTTCTGCGTTATACCACTCGGCAAGTTCTTTACCAAAAATCCACGCCTGCTTTTTATTTTGTTCGTGGCTCACAATAAAATGGGCAAAGGGAAGAAGTTCAACGTTAGCATTCGGATTTTGTTCATCATTTAGCAAGCTAGAGCTATGTAAACTTAAGCGTTGTACCCCTTGTTTTTTTAAGCCTTCTAGCCAAATTTGGAAATGTTGAGCCAATAAATGCTGTGATAGCAAATCACGAAAATGGAAACTGTGCTGATCAAAAATGTGGTGATTCAACCAACGTTGAAAACTCAAACCTTGGTTGAGAAATTTATTGCCATAAGTGACGAGTGTGAGCTGTTGTTTCCAGATTGGATCGAGTGCCATAAAGATTGGATCCCATTGATATTGTGTTTATCTTATACTTTTTTTAAAACTTGATGCTAATGCAATTTTAACTTGTGAATGCGCTTCATCATAACGGCTAAAAACTGTTAGAATAAGGGGTTTATATTATTTTTTTAAATTGTTGCTTTGAGAGTTACTATGTCACTGGAAGCCCTGACCACTGAAGCGCTCGCTGCGATTGCAGCAGCAGAGGACCTTGCTACACTCGACCAAGTGCGAGTGCAATTTACAGGGAAGAAAAGCCAGCTCGCGGAACAATCGAAGTCGCTCGGTAAAATGGACCCAGAAGAACGTAAAGTTTTTGGTGCTCAAATTCATGCCGTTCGTGAATCGATTACTGGCGCACTGACTGCTCGTCAAGCTGAATTACAAAAAGCTGCATTAGAACAAAAGCTTGCTAGCGAAACGATTGATATTACTTTACCCGGCCGTGGTCAAACGGTGGGTAGTATTCACCCTGTGACTCAAGTTCAAGAACGTATTTGCCAATTCTTTACCAAAGCTGGCTTTACTGTTGCGACTGGTCCTGAAGTTGAAGATGATTATCACAACTTTGAAGCATTGAACATTCCGGGTCATCACCCTGCACGTGCGATGCACGACACTTTCTATTTTGATGCGAATCATTTACTTCGTACGCATACCTCAGGCGTGCAAATTCGTACGATGGAAACTCAGCAGCCTCCAATCCGTATTGTGTGTCCTGGTCGTGTTTATCGCTGTGACTCAGATCAAACGCATTCGCCAATGTTCCATCAAATCGAAGGTTTGTATGTGGCTGAAAACACCAGCTTTGCAGAACTTAAAGGTTTGTTAGTGAACTTGCTAAATGAATTCTTTGAAAAAGATTTGAAAGTACGTTTCCGTCCATCTTATTTCCCATTTACAGAGCCAAGTGCGGAAGTGGATATCATGGATGAACGTGGTAAATGGTTGGAAGTTTTGGGCTGCGGTATGGTGCATCCAAACGTTTTACAAGCCGCTGGCATTGACCCAGAAAAATACAAAGGCTTTGCCTTCGGTTTAGGTGTAGAACGTTTTGCAATGTTGCGTTATGGCATTAATGACCTACGTATGTTCTACCAAAATGATGTGCGTTTCTTACGCCAATTTGCTTAAACAGTTTTATACCTCTCCCTAACCTCTCCTAAAAGGAGAGGGGTTGTCCATCATGACTTAGGGTTCGTCCTCTTTCTTTAAAGGGGCGCTAGAGGGGATTAGAAATTTAGAATTAATAGGTTTTTATACAATGAAAATTAGCGAAAATTGGTTGCGTACATGGGTTAACCCAGCCATTGATAGCGATACACTTTCTGACCAACTGACCATGTTAGGTTTAGAAGTTGATGATTTATCTCCTGCTGCAAAACCATTTACTGGTGTAGTAGTCGGTGAAGTTTTAACAGTGGTTCAACATCCCGATGCTGACCGGTTACGTGTCACTACTGTAAACATCGGTTCAGGCGAGCCGTTACAAATCGTTTGTGGAGCTCCAAACGTACGTGTAGGCATGAAAGCTCCTGTAGCAACCATTGGTGCAGTACTTCCGGGCGATTTCAAAATTAAAAAAGGCAAGCTTCGTGGTGTTGAATCACAAGGCATGCTGTGCGGTGCGTCTGAAATTGATCTTGAAGACAAAATCGACGGTCTATTGGAGCTTCCTGCAGATGCTCCTGTAGGCACAAATATTCGTGAATACTTAGATCTTGATGACAATGTCATTGATATTAGTATTACACCAAACCGTGGAGACTGTTTCAGTATTCGTGGTATTGCACGTGAAATTGGTGTGATTAATCAACTCCCTGTGACTGCCCCTGAAATTAAAGAAGTTGCTGCAACAATTACTGATGAGAAGAAAGTTGTTGTTGAAACTGATGGTTGCCCACGTTACTTAGGTCGAGTGATCAAAAACGTCAATACCAAAGCACCAACTCCTGAGTGGATGGAGCGTGCATTGGCTCGTGCGGGCATCCGTCAGCACAGTATTTTGGTCGATATTACCAACTACGTTTTAATGGAATTGGGTCAACCTTTACATGCATTCGATGGCGGTAAAGTTGAAGGAGCAGTTCGTGTACGCCAAGCAACAGCAGCAGAAAAATTAACGTTGTTGAATGAACAAGAAGTTGAATTATCTGAAAACGTGATGGTGATTGCGGATGATCAAAAAGCTTTGGCGATTGCAGGAATCATGGGCGGTCTAAGTTCAGCGGTTTCTGATGATACCACTGAAATTTTCCTTGAGTCGGCGTTCTTTGATCAACTCTATATCGCAGGTCGTGCACGTAGTTTTGGTTTGCATACTGATGCATCTCAGCGTTATGAACGCGGTGTAGACTTTGAATTGCCGATGACGGCAATGCACCGTGCTTCTCAACTTATCGCTGATTTAGCTGGTGGTGAGTTTGGTCCAATTACTGTTGCTGAAAAAGTAGAGCTATTACCAAAACGTGAAGCCATTGAACTGAACCAAGCGCAAGTCGATCAACTGCTTGGTTATAAAGTTGAATATGCATTTATTACCGATGCTTTAACGCGTTTGGGTTGCAATGTCACTGTGAAAGCAGAAGGTGAGTGGACAGTTGTACCGCCATCACACCGCTTTGATATGGCGATTTATCAAGACCTGATCGAAGAAGTGGCACGTATTCACGGTTACGACAATATTCAAATCAGCTTGCCAGTGATTGATGTCAAACTAGCGAAATACCAAGACCAATTTGAATTGGTTCAGTTACGCCAAACTGCAGTTACTTTGGGTTATCAAGAAGCGATTAGCTTTAGCTTTGCAGATGCGAAACTAGAGAAACAATTGAATCCACAGGTTCAACCACTAGCGCTTGCAAACCCGATTTCTAGCGACCTTGCAGTGATGCGTTCAACCTTATTATCAAGTTTGATCCCATGTGTGCAATACAACGTGAACCGTCAGCAAAACCGTGTGCGTTTCTATGAGCTTGGTCTACGTTTTGATTATCAAGGTGCGAACAGCATTCATGATCTCAAACAGATACCAACCTTTGCACTGGTTGCAACAGGTTCGCGTACGACTGAATCTTGGCATGGTAAAGCACAGCCAATGGATTTCTTTGACTTTAAAGGCGATGTAGAGGAGATTTTAAATTCTGCACGTTTAAATGTTGAATATGTACGTTCAGAGCGTACGTGGTTACATCCGGGTCAATCTGCTGAAATCTTAGTCAATGGTCAATCAATTGGTTACTTCGGTCGTTTACACCCATCTTTAGAAGATGAGTTGGATTTGGCGACTACTTGGGTAGCTGAATTGGATCAATCGGCTGTTTTGCAAACTTATGTATCTAATTTTACAGAATTATCACGTTTTCCGTCGGTTCGACGTGATATTGCGCTTTTAATTAGTGATAAGATTAATGTTAGTGAAATTCAGCAACTTATCGAAAAAACAGGCGGTGAGCTTTTAGACGCAGTTTGGTTATTCGATGTGTACACTGGTCAAGGTGTCGAAGAAGGCAAGCGCTCATTGGCATTTGCAATTCAATGGCAACATCCAACACGTACATTAGAAGATGCTGAAATCAAAACCGGTATGGATAACATACTTCAGGTGTTGGAAAACACTTACCAGGCGACATTGAGGGCTTCATGACAGCATTAACAAAAGCAGAAATGGCTGATCATTTAAGTGAGCTCACGAGTTTAAACCGTCGTGAAGCAAAACAAATGGTCGAGTTATTCTTCGATGAGATTAGCCAAGCGCTAATCTCTGGGGAACAAGTTAAACTCTCAGGTTTCGGTAACTTCGAGTTGCGTGATAAACGTCAACGCCCAGGCCGTAACCCGAAAACGGGTGAAGAAATTCCGATTTCTGCCCGTCGTGTAGTGACCTTCCGTGCGGGACAAAAATTCCGTCAACGTGTTGGAAATGAGCAGATCAATTGATCTGCTTTTTTTTCCTTTGATTTAGGAGGCGCAGTGCTCATCATCTATCGCACAATTCATGTTGAAGAATATTCGTTTTAAAGTGAGACGATATATTTGAGTTGAGTTGTCGTAAAGATTGATTGTGGCTTTCTTTGAGCTAAATCTTCAGTTTTTATTTTTCAATAAGCATGGGTTTAGTATTTTGAATTTTAGCTATTTTTATTAACAAAGGTTTAAAGTTTGAGGCAATAAAAAAGAGAGCCAAAGGGCTCTCTTTTTGTGCTGAATAATCGGTTAGATTATTGAGCTTCAGAAGCAGCAGCAGTAGCTTCAGAAGCAGCAGCAGTAGCTTCAGAAGCAGCAGCAGTAGCTTCAGATGCAGCAGCAGAAGCTTCAACAGCAGCAGCGTCAGACGCAGCAACTACTTCAGAAGCAGCAGCTTCAGATGCAGCAGCAGGAGCAGCTTCTTCAGTTTTTTTAGCACAACCAACGAAAGCTAAAGTAGTAGCAACTGCAGCAGCAATAGCGATTTTTTTGAATAACATGGCATCACTCTCTAAAATATGAGATTAAAAAATAACCTGCGTTAGTCTGTTGTGTGCTTTTATTATGCCTAATTTGAATAGGTATTAAAAATGCATAGAGCAGTCTAACTGGTCTGCGTGTATGCTATCACTGAGTATTTTGAAATGCTACTAGTGACTTTGAAAAAACCGTTAAAAATAGGTGAAAAACGGCCATTTTTTAACAGAAAATAACAATTAAGAGAAAGTTTTATATTGGCGAAATAGCAAATAAACTACTAAAAAGAATAGGGTTTTTTAACATATATTTTTTATAATCATAAACTTGAAAATAAGTTTACATGGAGATCTATCAAATGTTTCTTTGTGTAACTAAAGTCAACCAAATAAAAAGGCCATCGTTATAGATGGCCTTTTCAGTCAAACATTCAACTTAGTTGGATGCTTTACGTTTCATTTGATCGAAGAAATCATCATTGGTTTTGGTTTCTTTCATGCGATCAAGCAAGAATTCCATCGCTGCAAGTTCGTCTTGTGTATGAAGCAATTTACGTAAAATCCAAACTTTACGGAGGTTATCTTCAGACATTAGGCGCTCTTCACGACGTGTACCTGATTTTTTGATGTTCATCGCAGGGAACACGCGTTTTTCAGCAATACGACGGTCTAGGGTAATTTCTTGGTTACCTGTACCTTTGAATTCTTCGTAGATCACTTCATCCATCTTACTGCCAGTTTCAATCAAGGCAGTTGAGATAATTGTCAGTGAACCACCTTCTTCGATATTACGTGCTGCACCGAAGAAACGTTTTGGACGTTCTAAAGCATGGGCATCCACACCACCAGTAAGAACTTTACCAGATGAAGGGATTACGGTGTTGTAAGCACGTGCTAAACGAGTAATTGAGTCTAGCAAAATCACCACGTCTTTTTTGTGTTCTACAAGACGTTTAGCTTTTTCGATCACCATCTCTGCAACTTGTACGTGACGAGCTGGTGATTCATCGAATGTTGAAGCAACTACTTCACCACGAACAGTACGTTCCATTTCTGTTACTTCTTCAGGACGTTCGTCAATCAGAAGGACAATCAAGAAACATTCAGGATTGTTACGAACAATCGACTGTGCGATGTTTTGTAACAACATGGTTTTACCCGCTTTTGGTGGTGCAACGATAATTGAACGTTGACCTTTACCAATCGGAGCAACCAAGTCAACCACACGCGCAGTTAAGTCTTCTGTTGTACCATTACCTAATTCCATTACCAATTGTTCGGTTGGAAATAAAGGTGTTAAGTTTTCGAAAAGAATCTTATTACGTGAGTTTTCTGGTGTGTCGTAGTTAATTTGATTAACTTTTAATAATGCAAAGTAACGTTCGCCTTCTTTAGGTGGACGAATCGTACCTGTAATAGTGTCACCAGTACGAAGGTTGAAGCGACGGATTTGTGATGGGCTCACATAGATATCGTCAGGGCCGGCTAGGTAAGAACCCGCTGCAGAGCGTAAGAAACCAAAGCCGTCCGACAGAATTTCTAGAACGCCATCACCAAAAATCTCTTCGCCGTTCATTGCGTGGCGCTTTAAGATGGCAAAAATAATATCTTGCTTACGGTTACGAGCCATTCCTTCGAGGCCCATAAACTCGGCAATCTTGATGAGTTCGCCAATCGGTTTTTTCTTGAGTTCGGTTAAGTTCATAGGTGGTCAGATAGAATCTAAAATTCTGAGGTACAGGTTGGAAAAGGGAGCAACAAATGTGCCGCGATCATGCAAGAAACGATAGCAATTGGTTTGCACAAAACAATTCAGAGATCTGATTCGTTATATGAAGAGAGATGTGAAAAACAATTCTGTTGCCGAGCGGCATTTTATGTGTTGTGTTGTAAGAAAATGACAGGATTTGAGATCCTTAATTTCTTGAGTAAACAATATAAGAGAGAACACAGCATTTGTCAATTTATCAACCAAAAAAATACGCTGTGTAAAACAGCGTATTTTCGAGTGTTTTTATCGAAAAAATATTAGATGTTTTCTTGGATGAAAGCTGTCAATTTAGATTTTGGTGCTGCACCGACTTGGGTTGCTACAACTTCGCCGTTTTTAAACATTAATAATGCAGGAATGTTACGGATGTTGTAGTTTACAGCTGTTTGTTCGCAAGAAGTTACGTCTACTTTAACGATTTTAACTTTGCCTTCAAACTCAGTTGAAAGTACTTCAAGTACAGGTGCAATGGCTTTACAAGGAGCACACCAACCTGCCCAGAAATCTACAAGTACAGGAGTATCAGACTCTAGTACATCGGCTTGGAAGTTTTCATCAGTTGTATTTACGATATTGCCAGACATGGATTTTGCTCCGGAATTAATTTTTAAGTTGACTCTATGTTTATAAGTATTACATAGCCAACTATAACAATGTAGGGGGTTATGTAAATTTTCGACCTGAATGGCGAGTTTGTCTAATGGATGATCACGATGCCGATGATCGTGTATGACTATCATTGCTTCAGATAAAAAATCGATAAGTTCCGCCCGAACTACTCATAAATGGCTTTTAAATTACATGTATGTGAATTAATCTAAGCACAATTCTGAACAGGTTTTTTTGAATAATGTCTGATTTTTTGATTGATGAAGAATTACTTGCTGCTATCGATATGGGATCGAACAGCTTCCACTTGGCTATCGCACGCGTAGACCATGGTGAAGTGAAAAAAGTTGCATCAATGTCAGAAAAAGTACAGCTTGCCGCAGGTCTAGACGAAAATAAAAATTTGACTGAAGCCGCACAGCAACGAGGATTAGCCTGCCTAGCACGTTTTGTGGGGCGTTTAAATCCTGTACAAGCTAACCGTTTACGTATTGTGGCGACTAATGCCTTGCGTCAAGCAAAAAATGGTCATGAATTTATTCAAAAAGCCGCTGAAATTTTACCAAAACCAATTGAAATCATTGCTGGTCGTGAAGAAGCCCGTCTAATTTATTTAGGGGTTTCACATACTATGGCAAATAGTGGTCGCCGCCTTGTGATTGATATCGGTGGGGGCTCAACAGAGTTGATTATTGGTGAAGAGTTTGAACCGATTCATACAGAATCTGTGCAAATGGGCTGTGTCGCTTTTACCAAAGCGTTTTTTGCTGATGGTGAAATTAACCTGAAAAGTTTTGATAAAGCGGTAAATGCTGCTCGCAAGGAAATCGCAGGCATTGCCAACACTTATAAAGCTGCAGGCTGGGATACTGTTGTCGGTTCAAGTGGCACGATCAAAGCGTGTCGTCAGATTTGTGTCAATATGGGCTGGAGCAACGATCAGGAAGAACTGACACGTGACGGTTTATTTAAACTCAAAGATAAATTGCTTAAATATAAGCATGTCAATGAAATGGAATTTGATGGTCTAAAAGAAGACCGTCGAGCAGTTTTGCCAGCCGGCATTGCCATTTTGTATGCAGTCTTTGATGTGCTGAATATCGATAAATTGGTTTATTCTGATGGCGCGTTACGTGAAGGCGTGATGTACGACCTATTGGGACGTTTCCAACATGAAGATGTTCGTGACCGTTCTGTACATGCGTTGATGGGGCGCTACAACGCAGATATGAAACAAGCTGAGCGAGTGGTAAATACTGCGCAACAGCTGTTTAATGGTGTGGCGACCGCACTGAATTTGACCAGTGATGACAGTGATTTACTGCGTCGTGCAGCGTATTTGCATGAAATTGGCTTAGCGATCAGTCATAGTGGTTACCATCGTCATGGTGCCTATTTACTGCAACATTCGGATATTCCGGGTTTCTCACAAATTGATCAAAATCATTTGTCGCATTTAGTGGCGCATCATCGTCGTAAGTTACGCAGTGATGCACGTGTCGATGTGATGAAAGTCGGTGGTAACAAACTTGTTTACTTATGTCTATTGCTTCGTTTAGCAGTTTTATTAAATCATAGTCGCAGCGATGAGATGCTTCCTGCCATTGAATTAAGCGTGGACAATGCGCAACAATGGCAACTTAGTGTTTCTGGTGATGCCAAACAGTGGCCTTTGTTGGTTGCAGACTTGCATGATGAGCAAGTGCAATTTAAGCATTGGGATATTGAACTGAATATCCAGTCGGAACAATTTATCAATTAACAGACCAGTTAAGTTAGGGATAATGATCGACCTATGAAAAATAAAGCAGCTCAATCTAAAGCCTGGACTACGGTTCAGATCGCACGTCATCCTGAACGTCCGCAGTTTTTGGATTATGTTGGCGAAATTTTTACAGAGTTCGATGCTTTGCACGGTGACCGCCTATTTGGTGATGACGGAGCGATGATTGGTGGTTTGGCTCGTTTAGATGGTCAGCCTGTGATGATTGTAGGTCAGCACCGTGGTCGTAGTACACGTGAAAAATTACAACATAATTTTGGTATGAGTAACCCCGAAGGTTACCGTAAAGCACAGCGTTTATTGGATATGGCCGAGCGTTTTAATCTGCCTGTCTTTACCTTTATTGATACCATGGGGGCGTACCCAGGTGTCGGTGCAGAAGAACGTGGTCAGGCTGAAGCGATTGCAACCAGCTTAGCTCAGCTTTCTTCACTCAAAGTGCCTGTAGTGGCAACGGTATTAGGTGAAGGTGGTTCGGGTGGTGCGCTCGGTATCGGCGTAGCTGACCGTGTGATTATGTTATCTCACAGTATTTATTCAGTGATTTCACCTGAAGGCTGTGCATCTATTTTGTGGAAAACTGCAGAAAAAGCAGAACAAGCAAGTGAAGCATTGGCATTGACGGCAGATAAATTGCAGAAGATGGGCATTGTAGAATACGTGGTGGACGAAGCGGAAGGCGCACATTTAAACCCTGAAAAAGTCATGCAGGATTTGAAAGTGGTCTTGAAGCAAGCTCTAGAAGAACTGCAACCAATGGATGCAAACGAACGATGCGAAGCGCGTTATCAGCGTTTAATGAAGTTTGGCAGCGACAATTTAGGGCTGACTGCTTAAGTCAAATTCAGGCGCTGCCTGAACAAAGCCGATTTTTAATAGGATGTAGTGGTGGCATGGATTCCATGTTGCTGCTGCATCTTATGTCGTTTTTGTGCCCTGAAAAAATACGGGTGATTTATATTGATCACCAACTACAAGCGTGTAGTCATGCTTGGGGCGAGTTTGTACACGCTCAGTGTGCAGCGTTAAATCTCCCATTCATTATACAGAAAGTCCAGGTTGCGCAAGGTAACCTTGAAAATCAAGCACGCTCGGCCCGCTATCAAGCCTTTGCCCAACATTTACAAGCAGATGAAATATTAGTACTCGCGCATCATCAGCAAGATCAAGCCGAGACACTGATATTGCGCCTACTTTCAGGTGCCGGTGTCCATGGCCTTGCTGCCATGAAAAAATTCGATGTACGTGAAGATTTTACATTATGGCGTCCGCTATTGGATCTTTCACGTGAGCAAATTTGCCAATGGGCAGCACAGCTGCATGTGCAAAATATTCAAGATCTCACCAATTTTGATACTGACTATGACCGCGCGTGGAGTCGTGAGATTTTGTGGCCGTTACTCAGCGAGCGATTTCCTAAAATGCAGCAAGCTCTGAGCCGAACCAGTTACTTGATGCAAGATGCTGATGAAATTTTATATGAGGTGTTGCAGCAAGATTTAGCGGCCTGTGGTTCATCACAAATGTTATCTTTGGCTGCTTTACAACAGCTCAGTCAGGCACGTCAGCGTCAGTTGTTATCGCACTGGATGAAAGGTGAGGGGCAATATCGTCCAAGTTTTGAAATGGTACAGCGTTTATTTTCAGAAGTGATTGGCTCACGCGAAGACTCGCAAGCGGCATTACACTGGAATGGATTTTATTATCTGCGCTTTCAACAGCAACTTCATCGGATTGCCAAAGCGGAATATCTGCCAACTGAACCCATTCAAGAGGTTGAGGTTGTAACTTGTGTTGCAGGTCAGTGCCTCAAGTTGCCTGCAGGACATTTTGTGATTCAACCCTCAGAGGTTGGCTTATCACCAGAATTATTGGGGCAGCAACTGCAGATTCGCCCACGCCTTGGCGGAGAAAAAATTCATTTATATGGTCGTGTCGGAAGTTGGCCTTTGAAAAAAGCCATTCAGCAGGCGCAAATTTTTCCATGGCAGCGTCATACTATTCAAATATTAAGCCGAGATAATGTTATGCTAGGCGTCTTTACGCCTCAGGGCTTTTGGTTGGCGCAGTCTGAATTTTGTACTCAAGCTGGCTGGCAACCGACATTATCTCTTAACGCTAAATCTGCAATATCGGATCTTCAATCATGAGCGCAATTCTAAATTGTAATATCAGTTTCATTGGTGGCGGCAACATGGCACAGGCTTTAATTGGTGGCCTAATTGCACGTGGTGTCCCGACTACACGTATTACAGTTTCAGATCCCGTAGAAAAAGTACGTGAGCTTTTGGCTGAAAAAGATTTGCATGTGACCGATGATAATGTTGCGGCAATTCGAGATGCTGACATTGTTCTTTTTGCGGTTAAACCTCAGGTGTTGGCAAAAGTTTTGGCACCATTACAAGGTTTGCTAGAAGGGAAGTTGGTGATTTCAATTGTTGCAGGTGCAGAAATTGCAACGATTTCAAAACTATTAGGCACAGAGCGTATTGTTCGTGTCATGCCAAATACACCGGCTTTAGTTCAAACCGGTGCGCATGGCTTATATGCAGGTGAAGCGGTTACAGCTGAAGATCGTGATCTTGCAAGTCAAGTTTTGGCTTCAACGGGTTTAACACTTTGGGTAAACTCAGAAGCGCAAATTGATGCGGTAACAGCTGTTTCTGGCTCAGGTCCTGCATACTTTTTCTATATGATGGAAAGTATGATCCGTGCAGGTAAAAACATGGGCTTGGATGAAAAGGTAGCTACAGCGCTAACCTTGCAAACTGCATTGGGCGCTGCACAAATGGCGATTACCAGTGCCAACAGTCCTGCGGAGTTGCGTAAAAATGTAACCTCTCCAAACGGTACAACACAAGCTGCGATTGAAGTATTTGATCATGCTCAAATTTCACAAAATATTCAGGCCGCTTTAGCCGCAGCGCAAAAGCGTAGCCAAGAGTTGGCACAAGAGTTAAGCGAAAGCACCAAATAATTCGATTTGATTTAGGAAAGTTCAAGTATGGGCTCTGCTCAAATTTTTGGAATCATTATTAACGTTGCAATTTTGCTCGTATTTTTCCGTTTTTTAATGCAGCTTGCTGCCGTGAGTCCATATAACCCTGTGGTTTTGGCAACAGCAAAAGCAACAAAAATTGTCGATATCTTTAGCCGAATTTTCCCTACTTTGGCCAAAGGTCGAGTGAATACCGCAGCATTGGTGTTGGTGGTGATTCTGTATTTGTTAAAAATGTTTGGTTTGATGTATTTGTCTGGCGTGGCGGTGAATAGTCCATTCCATCTGATTATTATGACCTTTGTGACCATGATTCAGGATTTAATCCGTTTCTGTCGTTACTTAATTTTTGCATCGATTATTTTGAGTTGGGTCGTGATGTTTAGTCAGTCACGTTCGCCTTATATTGAAGTGGTTCAAGAATTGGCAGAACCGCTACTTGCGCCATTCCGCCGTATTCTTCCAAATATGGGGATGATTGACTTGTCACCAATTTTTGCGATTTTGGCATTGTTGGTTGCGGAAACCATTATGAAGCAAGTCGCAATTGCATTATTGACTGGTCTTTAATCTGAGCTAAGATGAGTTAAATTAAAAAGGACGCCGAGGCGTCCTTTTTTGTGGATTTAATATGAGGTGTAAAACAAGATATTTTTACTAACTAAGAAACATCTCACCTCTATCCCAACCTTCCTCCTAGAAGGAGAAAGGTGTGAATGAACGTGAATGAATTAGTGTGCTTCGTCCCAGTTATTACCTTGACCGACTTCCACAATCAGTGGAACGGAAATTTTCAACACAGATTGCATCACTTCAGTCAGTTGGGCAGAGAGTTCATCGGCAATTGCAGCATCAACTTCAAATACCAATTCATCGTGTACTTGCAGTAACATTTTGGCTTGATCTTTTGGTAAGATTTTATCGACTGCAATCATAGCCAATTTAATAATATCTGCCGCAGAACCTTGTAGTGGTGCATTGATCGCTGCACGTTCAGCGCCTTGTTTCACCATTTTGTTGCTCGCCATAATGTCTGGTGTATACAGACGACGACCTAAAATGGTTTCCACAAAACCTTGTTCACGTGCAACTTGGCGAGTACGTTCCATATATTCCAAAACACCAGGGTAGCGTTGGAAGTATTTACCAATATAGTTACGCGACTCTTCACGAGTGAAACCCAACTGACGAGTCAAACCGAATTCTGACATGCCATAGAGCAGACCGAAGTTCACCGCTTTGGCTTGACGACGTTGGTTGCTGGTCACTTCGTCGAGTGGAATACCCAAAACTTCTGCCGCAGTCCGTTTATGTACGTCTTGTCCATGATTGAAGGCATCGACCAATGCATGATCTTGCGAGAAATGCGCCATTAAACGTAATTCGATTTGCGAGTAATCGGCTGCCAGTAAAATGCGACCTTCAGGTGCAATAAAGGCTTTACGGATTTGACGTCCAATATCTTCACGGACAGGAATGTTTTGTAAGTTGGGATCTGTGGATGATAAACGACCTGTAGCTGTTAACGCTTGGTGATAACTGGTATGCACACGATGTGTGTCATTATTCACTTGCTTTAACAGACCATCGGTATAGGTGCTTTTCAGTTTAGAGAGACCACGATATTCCAAAATTAAGTCGGTAATCGGGTGGTCGATTTTTTCTAACACACTTTCACTGGTACTGTACTGACCTGTAGAGGTTTTCTTACCGCCTTTTAAACCTAATTTATCAAACAGAATCTCACCCACTTGTTTTGGTGAGCTGACATTGAAGCTTTGACCCGCAAGATCGGTAATTTCGGTTTCTAAATTTTGAATGGTATTGGCAAATTCCACACCGAGTTGGTCGAGGAAGTCCATATCTAGCTCAATGCCGTTTTCTTCCATAGAGGTCAGAACACGGGCAACTGGCATTTCAATATTGTGCAAAATATTGATCAGTTCCGGATGGGCTTGTAACTTCTTATCGAGTACTTCATACAGACGATAGGTCACATGGGCATCTTCTGCGGCATAATGGGCTGCAGTTTCAAGCTCAATTTGGTTAAAGGTCTTTTGTTTTGCACCTTTGCCCGCCACTTGTTCGAACGTCGTTGTGAGATGACTTAAATACAAACGTGCGACGTCATCCATCCCATGACGTGTAGCCACAGAGTTAAGGACATAAGAGGCCAACATGGTATCGAAATACCAACCTGCCAAATGAATGCCATGATTTTCTAAGACATGTGCATCATATTTGAGATGATGACCAATTTTTTGTACGTCATTATCTTCAAGTAAAGGTTTGAGTTGATTCAGGATCGTGTCGCGATCAAGTTGTTGCGGCGCACCTTCATAATCATGCGCAAGCGGCACGTAATAGGCATCATGTGCATCTAAAGCTACTGAGAAACCCACAATCTGTGCCACGCGGTAATCGAGGCTTGTGGTTTCAGTATCAAAGGCAAAACGCTTTTCAGTGCTCAGACGTTTAAATAACACATCCCAATCTTCTTGAGTCAATACCGTGTGATAACGTGCTTCACCGAGTAAATCATCAACACTGGTTTTGTCCGCTTGATCTTCAACTTCAGGTGCATTGGCAACAGTCGCCGTGGTGTTGATGGCTTTGGCTGCTTGTTTGTAAGTTGCGCCATTGGGGTTGTTCGGATGATCTAAAGACTGCAGTTGGTTACGGAATTCTAGTTCCGTATATAAATCACGCAGTGCTGGAATATTTGGATCGGCAAGTTTCAAATCTTCGTATTTAAGACCCATGTCGAGGTCACAAACAATACTCGCCAGTTGGTGGTCAAGAGCAATCCCTTCGACATTGTCTTTAATGTTTTGACCGACTTTACCTTTAATACTGTCGACATTTTCTAAAATGCCGCCAATCGAGCCGTACTCGGTTAAAAGTTTCGCTGCCGTTTTTGCGCCAACACCGGGTACACCACGGATACCATCAGAGGCGTCGCCCATCAGCGTAAGGTAGTCAATGATTTGATTCGGCCACACCCCAAATTTTTCAAAAACGCCTTGAACGTCCATCGGTTTGTCTTTGAAGCTGTCTTCTAAAGTGACACGCTCAGTAACGAGCTGCGCCATGTCCTTGTCACCAGTGGAGATCAAAACTTGATGACCGGCTGCTTCAGCGCGTTTGGCTAAAGTTCCGATAATGTCATCGGCTTCAGCACCCGGCAACATATGCAGCGGAATCCCTAGAGCACGAATTAATGCATGAAGATATGGAATTTGTTGTGATAATTCTTCAGGCATGCTTGGACGGTCACCTTTATAAATCGGGGACAATTCATGACGGAAGGTTGGTTCAGGTGTATCGAAAATAACGGCCATGTGCGTCGGTTGGATACGACGCATTAATTTTTGGATGGCAGAAATGGCACCTCGGATTGCATTGGTATGCAAACCGGTTGAAGTGGTTAATGGTGGCAGTGCATGGTAGGCACGAAATAAAAAGTATGAGCCATCGACCAAGACAAATGGTGGCATTGATAATTTCCTAATCCTAAAAACGGTTTTATTGTACGTGATTTTTTGCCCGTACGCTGAGTCTAGATTGTATATGTAACTTACCGAATCACTGATGAATAGTTTTAATCCATCCGTCAGGCTCATGTATCATCAAAACATTCAGGAAAATGACGAAGCAGGTATGCTGAAACAGAATAATGAAATCAAGATGATTTGGTTGATGACGCTGATCTTGGTAGGGATCGGGGCATGGTACTTAGATGTCCGAATCCTGAGTTATATCAGTGGCATCGGTTTTATGCTCAGTGTGATGAATTATGTCGATGATTTACAGCACGGCGCTGATGCACTGAGTTCATCAAAACAACCATTTCAAGTGACATCAAAGGTTCCGTTATATATTGCATCGTTATTAACGGTCGTTGGACTGTTAACAGAATTGGGATACTTGGTTGCGATCGGGATTGGCCTGTGGGTCTATTTTTTTCTGCGTTGGCTGAAACGATTAGAACGTCAGCTGCATCTATTGCAAGGACGTGCGCTTCAGTCGCAATCGAAACATGCAGCTACTTCAATATCAGCGTCGACAATAGACCGTCCTGAAAATTTTGATTCTAACGATACACCATCTGTACATCCCGCGACGGCAGTTGGTACAGCTAGACATCAGGCATCATTCAATTCAACGCCTTCTAATACACCATCCAAGTCTGCGCCAAATCTATCTAGTCAAATTCAGCAATGGCTTTTCCAAGGTAATCCCGTGTTAAAAGTGGCGGTACTGGTCTTGGTGATTGGCGTGGTGCTATTACTCAGATTTGCCACAGAGCATTGGCAACTAAGCTTGGCCATGAAACTGCTGATCGTGAGTTTGATCAGTGCTGGTGTTGTCGGACTGGGTTTTTGGCTACAAACCAAAAATCGCAGTTTTGCCTTGGCTCTAGAAGGTCTAGGTCTTGCAGCGCTGTTTTTGACTTTATTTTTTGCCTATTACAATGCCGTCATTCCGGGCTTTGGCATAGCTTGTCTACTATATGCTGCACTTATGGCATTGACGATTTGGCTCAGTTTGAAACAACAGTCGGTAGAACTGGCAATTATGGCAATGCTGATCGCCTATCTTGCGCCATTTACCTTGCCTGTTCGTGATGCAACTGCAACGGAATTTATTGCCTATTATCTTGTGATTAATATTGCTGTTGCGGTCATGAGTACATTAAAACCGTGGAAATATCTGAATCAAATCGCTTTTTTGATGACGGTGATTATGGGTGGAGGATATGCTTTTTACCACGGATACACCACCGAACGTCAGATGATGAGCGTGTTGGTTTTAGCTCACGCTGCGATTTTTATTTGGCTCGGTTTTCGTTTTAGTCAGTTATTGGCGAAACAAGATCTTGCGCATTTTCAGCTTAAACCTGCCTTGGATATTGCACTGATTTTTGCCGCACCAGTGCTTGCTTATCTGGCATTGTATTTGATGTATTTTGAGGAAACGGTATGGCAGGCGGGGTATAGCCTGTTATTCGCAGCGCTTTTTGCCGCACTGTATAGCATCAGTAAACGCAGTGCTGTGATCCCACTGATTGCACAAAGTTATTTGAGTTTGACCTTAATTTTCTTGGCATTGATTCCACCGATAGTATTGAAAGAGCAGTGGAGTGTAGTTGGTTGGGCAGTTGAAGGTGCGTTGATATTTATATATGCCCTATACAAGCAGTCCAATATCAGCCGTTATTTAGGCATGGCGCTCTTGGTGATGGCGGGTTGTTCAAGTCTGTATTATTTGGTTCAACTGCCACATTTCCCTGCACAGATGTATTGGGGCGTGTGTTTGAGCTATTTGGCGGCCATTATCATGACGCATGCTGTTCCTGCATTTCATAAACAGCTTTCAAGTTCGAGTATTGCCTTTCAATGTGTGCAAATGCTCTCGGCAACTACTATGTTCATCATGTTGCTCTTAGATTGGCTGCAGAGTAGTCATCAATTGGCCTTGAGTCTATTGATTGTCAGTGTGGCCTATCTGTTGGTGAATGAAGGCTTGTTAAAACGAAAAGCTTCGTGGTGTTGGTCCATCATTAAGTGGACGGGTCTTGTGCCTGTTTATGTGATGGGGCTGTACCAAGTTATTTCAGTGAGTGAGAACGGTCAGTTACTTTGGCATTCAACGATGGAGCAGATGTATTTTGCATTCGCTGGGCTGTGCTTGACGCTGCTTTGGCTACGACCATTACTCGGTGTGCGTGAAGAAAAAGAATGGGTCAGTCTCGGAATTTTGAGCAGCTTGGCGTGGACCAGTCTGACACTGATACCCAGTATGCCGTATATCAGTGTGGTAATTTTACCGCTGATATTTTGTGCATGGTGTTATTGGCAAGCGCAACAACCGGCCTGGAAAATGTTTTGGCAAGCGCGTAGCAGCTTGTTTTTGGCTTTAAGTTGGATCATCAGTTCGCAATTATTTAGTCAGCAGGCCTTTGTGGGATATATCTTGCCGATACTGAATCCTTTTGATGCAGTGAGTTTGCTGTTGTTAGCGGCTTTTTTATGGATGTTGAATCAACAGTTAAAAGCCGGTTTAGATCGTAGCTTGGCTGCCGTGTTGTGTGTTCTTGGGCTACTTTGGTTAAGTAGCTATGTTGTGCTCCGCGCCTTACATATATATCTGGATACGCCTTATAACAGTTTAGATATTTGGAGCGATGCGACCGTTCAACTAAGTTTTACCGTGCTGTGGGTGTTATTGGCTTTAGTGAGTATGCGCTTTGCCACTCAGCGTCAATTACGTTCAGTTTGGCTGCTCGGCGGCAGTATTTTGGTCTTGGTCACTTTGAAATTGGTCTTGCTGGATTTATCTCATGTCGGCACACTCATGCGAGTGATTTCATTTATGGCGGCAGGTTTTGCCATGCTTTTGATTGCCTATATTGCCCCCATGCCGAATGACAAGATTGAGCCATGATGAAGTTCTTAAAGGTACGAAATCACGAAGCCGTATAGGTCGATTCGATGGTTATAAAAAGTGGATGATAAAAAAGCCCTGCACATTTGAAGATATGCAGGGCTTTTCATATCAAGTCTATAAACCATTATTTGAGTTGAGGCTCTCGTTGGATTTCTTGTGTATTGGCATATTGATCGACGTCAGCATCGCTTGCTTGTGTAGAAAGCGGGTGGTCAACAAAACCCATTTTCGGGACAGGGATTTCAATTTTATTTTCGACAAAGGCATTTCGAATCCGTTCCTGCATTTCATCACGGACTTTCAGGAAATTCTCTCTTTGACACCAAATAGCAAAAAGCAGCTCAATGGAAGATTCACGAAAGGCAGTGACGGTCACGGCAGGTTTAGGATCGGCCAAGACCAATGGATATTTACTGACGGCATCTAATAGAACTTCGCGAACTTTGATGATGTCTTCATGAAAGTTAATTGCAAGGGTAATTGGAATTCGCCGTATTGGAAACTTAGACAAGTTATGCACAGGTGCCCGAATCAGTTGTTCATTCGGCAAACGGACATAGACATTGTCTTGCGTGAGTAATTTGACCGACAGTAAATCAATCGAGATCACTTCACCTTCAATGGTATGCCCGCGAATCAGTGTCAATTGAATGGTATCACCAACCTCAAAAGACCCTTCACCGATCAAGAACATCCCGCTGATCAGGTTGGATGCGGACGTTTGCGAGGCAAAACCCAGTGCGACCGTTAAAATACCTGCTGCACCCAAGAAGACGCTGAGTTTAAAGCCGGCTTCTTTTAAACTGGCCATCACAAAGATTAAAAAGATGAAATAGAAAATCCCGCGACGCCAAACCAACTGCTGATGGGCATTGAAACGCATACCTACAGTGCGGATAAAGGTGTTTGAGATAAAACGTGCAATCAGAAAGCCGATGACTGCCAGTAAAACAGCCACCAATAATTCTGTCAGCCGATCGGTATTGAGATTGGCGACCATTCCTTTTAGGCTGCTGGTAATTTCTGTCGAAATATTTAAATCTGCCATGGCTCACCGTTAGAAAAATGAATCAAACATATTGAATAGTACATTGGCTGACTCGCGTGGCGGATGCAGATAAATTACGTCACCGGCTTGTGGCGGTGTACGGTTTTCAATTTTGACCCGCGGCGGTTTGTCATGACCTTCATGCACGACTCGAATTTGTGAAGTCCATAAACGTCCTGTACTTTCACTATAAAATAATGGCAAAGCCGGTACAGGGACATTCATACGGTCAAAACGAATCTGTTGATTACTCACGTTATGAAACTCAATAGGGGTTACTGCACGAAAAGCACGAGGTTTGAGTTGTTTAAGTTCTGTACGACCATCAACTGCTGTGGCATAGCAAATTTCACCCATTCGATGATTCGGACCAAACCAGGTATCTTTTGGTAGAATAACAGGTATATCAAACAAGGGTTCTCTAAGACCTTCGACAAAACCAGCAATCCAAAGCGGTGTGCTGATATATAACGTTCCGCGCTGTCCGGCTGGAATATAAATCGGATCGACCGGTTTAATCACCACAGACCGATCTGCCAAACGTGGCATGATTTGAATTTTGTCATGTGTCTGGCGGAACATATAACGTTCCATTTTAATGGGTTGTGGAAAACCAAATTCAGGGTCTTGTATCGGATGCCATTGTTGCTCATAGTCAAACTGAAAGGTTGGGCGATGGTATTCCATACGCCACTCTTGCATGCCGCGCGTCACACGGAACAATAAAGACCCAAACTGCCAACTGCGCGGGTGATTCAGTTCAAATTGATATTCCCCCCACCATTTACGTTTTGGGGATTCCTTTTCAGTCAAATCATTTTCTAATGGCAATGCGTATATCCCTTGTCCTGATAAATCCTAAAAACAGACTTCACGCTGTCAGATGCTTAGAGTACACTCAAAACAACTTTTTTCATCATTATAATGCGTGATGCAAGTACTTAAACAATTACAAATACCATATAGTTTTGCCAAACGTCATGGCGTATTGCTTCGATATGAGGGTGATCAAGCTTTTATTGTGCGTCGTGACAGCACGCCACTGTTGGCTTTACAAGAAGCACGTCGCTTTTTAGGGCATCCTGCACAATATCAATTATGTGGTGAGCAAGAGTTTAATCAATTACTCAGTGCAAGCTTTGCCGGAGACACCGGTGAGTCTCAACAAGTTGCAGCGGGTCTGGAAGATCATCCTGATTTACTCAGCCTTGCGGACTCTGTGCCAGAAGCTGAAGATCTGATGGATCAGGAAGATGATGCACCGATTGTACGCTTAATCAATGCCTTATTGTCGGAAGCGATCCGTGTCGGTGCTTCGGATATTCATATCGAATCCTTTGAAAAAAAGCTGTCTGTCCGCTTACGTGTCGATGGTCAGTTACGTGAAATTGTGCAGCCACGTCGTGAACTTGCGCCACTGTTGGTGTCACGTATCAAAGTCATGGCCAAACTCGATATTGCGGAAAAGCGAATTCCACAAGATGGTCGTATTTCTCTGCGTTTGGCGGGCCGTGAAGTCGATGTTCGTGTATCAACCTTACCTTCTTCGTATGGTGAGCGTGTAGTGATGCGTTTACTCGATAAACAAGCTGGGCGTTTAAACATGACCCATTTGGGCTTGATGCAGCATGACTATGATCGATTGAAACAACTGGTACATCGTCCGCATGGCATTATTTTGGTTACAGGGCCGACCGGTTCAGGTAAAACCACAACCCTGTATGCGGCATTGTCTGATCTAAATGATGGTTCAAAAAATATTTTGACTGCGGAAGATCCAATTGAGTATCAACTTGAAGGGATCGGGCAGACGCAGGTCAATACCAAAGTGGATATGACCTTTGCTCGTGCATTAAAAGCCATGCTTCGCCAAGACCCAGATGTGGTGATGGTCGGGGAGATTCGTGATTTAGAAACTGCTGAAATTGCAGTACAAGCGTCATTAACAGGCCATTTGGTACTTTCAACGCTGCATACCAATACAGCAATCGGTGCAGTGACCCGTCTTAAAGACATGGGGATTGAACCATTTCTACTTTCAAGCTCATTGATCGGTGTGGTGGCACAGCGTTTGGTTCGAACCTTGTGCCGTCATTGTGCGACTTGGCATGATGCCGATGATTTTGAAAAAGACTTATTTAAGCATCTCGATGCCTCGACCGAATTAAAATTGCCACAACCTAAAGGCTGCGAACAATGCTCGCATACTGGATTTACAGGGCGTACCGCAATTTATGAAATCGTCCCGATTGATGAGCAAACACGTCGCCTCATCCATGGTAATGCTGCTGAGTTTGAGTTAGAAAATCATGTACGTGCAAATGCGGGTTCAATTCGTGATGATGGATTGCGTAAAGTTTTGGCAGGTAAAACCACCATTGAAGAAGTGCTCAGAGTGACGAATGAAGCAGCTGAATAGTCAGTGTAAAATATAAATAAAGCCCCGAAGCCTGTGTAAGGACTCGGGGCTTTGCTTTATTAATCTTTTCAAAATGAATAACAGCATCGTATGCTTTATCTGTCAGAGTGAGGTGAGTTGCATCACTGAGTTTCATTTCAATACTATTGCTCTCTTTATATTTCAAAACATCATGGCTCACTTCAGCAATACCTGATGTAGTACTAGAAGTGCGCTCAGTATTATTTTTATCGAGCCAAAATTCGTCTTTAATTTGATAGTCATCGCCTTGTTTGCTAATTGAAAGTTTGCGAAGGCTCTCCGTGTCAGGTGTTTGTTTCCATTCCCCTGAAAAATCAGGCGTAGGTGTTTGGCTACATGCGGCTAAGGCCAAGCTTAGAAAAAGCATCGAAAAGTATGTTTTCATTGTAAAGTCCTGAAAATGATTTTAATTTTTTTATGGATGTATAGTTAATTATAGTCTGAATATTAAACATTTTTTAAATTTTATTCATTATTCTTTCTATCGAATGTCGCATAATTTTTTATTTTAATTTGAACAAAAACAGCCCAAAAAATATGGGCTGTACGGTCTTTCACTTACCACAAACTGACAACTTTCTTCATCAATTCAGCACGAATGGGCACGGTTGGGTTACCTGCATTGCGCTGCGTTTCATTTTCATAAAACTTTTGCCAAGTTTGAACCATCTCTAAAGTGACATCTTGAGTTTTAAGCTTTTCAACGTCGGCTTTACTGATATTGGCTAAGCGCGCTGCTGCACCTTCTGGGCCTGTACCCCAACCAATGATGCCTTGGCCATAAGCAGGTAAAGACATGTTGTTCGGTGTTGGCGGTAGCGCAAGACGTTGAATATCTGGATTGACCAAGGATTTAATGTGAGGACGGACTTTTTCAGACAGCGTTAATTCGGCAAAACTTAGTGTAGATGCGCTGATTAGCAATGTACTGATAAGGAGAGGTTTAAGCATCATAGATCAACAAATGAATGTAAATAAGAATCGTTATATATTTTAGCAAGGTTTTGGTAGCTGAATATGAATATTTAAATGTATTGGAAATGGATAAGATTTTATTTTGAGCTCAGCTGTAGATGTGTAGAAGTAAAAAAGCTCAAAGCACTATTTTATAAGAATTAAAACAGTGCTTTGTATAGATAGGTACAAATGGATTTAAGTCAAAACATTTAAAGTAACATTAATATTGTTTCGGGTCGCATTTGAATAGGGGCACACAATATGTGCAGCATCGACCAATTTCTGTGCCTCGCTTGCATCCATACCTTCAAGATGAATATTAAGCGTCACTTCGATACCAAATCCTGTTGGAATAGGGCCGATACCAACATCACCCTCGACGTAGGCAGTAGGGGTAATCGAAATTTTATCTCGGTTAGACACAAATTTCATTGCACCTAAAAAACAGGCTGAATAACCAGCGGCGAAGAGTTGTTCAGGATTCGTACCATTACCTGTACCCCCCATAATTTTCGGCACAGCCAATTGAACATCTAAATGACCATCGGATGTCGTTGCACGACCATCACGACCACCAGTGGCTTTTGCATGGGCTGTATAAACTGCTTTTTCTAAAGTCATTTTTCTAATCCCTCAGATGATGGTTCAAAATCATATCGTGGGGGATTTTGTTTAAATAATATTCAGTTTTTTTGTAATTTTATACAGAGTGAAAATCAATATTGAACCAAAACACGGTGCTGCATCAGTGGCATTGATGCGCGAATCTGTTGCTGCTCGTCTAAGTCAAAAGGAACTGTGAGTAGTTGAGCGCCTGCTTCCGCGGTGATTGCTAAAATTTGACCACGGCTGTTGCTTGCTCCAGCATGACCCCAAGTTTGACGCTTTTCACCATGCCAGCCTTGTTGTGCGGCACCTAATACGGCACATTGACTATCCATGGCACGAGCTTGCAGTAACAACTGCCAGTGCATTTCACCCGTGGTATAAGTAAAAGCTGCAGGCGCCGTTAAAATGTTTGCACCTTGGCTACGAAGTTTCAAAGCCAGTTCAGGAAAGCGCAAGTCGTAGCACACCATCAGGCCAATATTGCCAAAAGGTGTTGTTGCAACTACGGTTTCAGTACCAGGTTCAAAAAATTTTGATTCTTGATAGCCACCGACAGCGTCACCAACTTGCACATCAAATAAATGAATTTTGTCATAACGTGCTTCGGTACGTTCAGGGCTGATACACAGGCTGACAGTACGGACACGGCCATCTTGAATGATTGAACCATCTGGACGATAAGGGCATGGGAGTGTGCCCGCAACAATCCAAAGTTGATAACGATGTGCGAGTTGTTCTAGTCGCTGCTGAATACTTTCAAATTGCGCCGCGGTTTCGCGTTGTTTACCTGCGGCAAAGCAGACAAAATTTTCAGGAAATACAATGAGACTCGCACCTTGAGCCTGACTTTGTTGCATCAATGATTCGATCACTTTGAAGTTATCTTCAATGTCATTTTGAGAATTCATTTGTGCAACGGAAAGTAAAGTCATGCGAAGAGGGTCTCTGCTGTGATTAACCTAAATTAGACATTTTGCTGCTTGGGTTGCTCTAGATTGTCCTGCTCTTTTTGCAGTTGTTTGACCAAAGGCTCAAACATATTTTGGTTGCTATCATTTAGTTTCATCAGCGTTTTGTGTGCATCTAAAACCGTATTCAGCATATTGCTATGGGTAATGTGTTCTTCCATAAGTGCGCGAGTGCATACACTTGGATCACCACAATAATTCAAAATAACAAACACCTGACCTAAACCCATGCTATTGGCAAGCGTTGTGATATCAGAGTTTGTAGACAACATTACCGCTTGGATATGGTGAACTTGTTTGAGCTTCAAACCCAGTTTCGCCAAAATGCCAAGGACAGTACTATCGATAAATGTCGTTTGGGTTAAATCAACGATTGCACCGACGACATTTTGTTGCTGTTCAATTTTGTTTAATAACTTGTCTAGACTAATACAAGATTGGGCACGCACTTCGCCAATAAGCTTAAAAATATGCGTTCCGTTCAAGCTTGCATATTCAACATGACCTGTTGACATATAAATGCCATTTGCAGAGAAGGATAGTAAATTATCCCATAGGGGCACAGCTTACTCAAGTAGCCGAGTATGATCAGAAAGTCGTATTCGGTTTAAGTGATTGATTTCGTGATTAATTGATTCGACGTAAACTTAGGATGGCAATATCATCAGCAACATGGTCTGGTGCTTGAAATGATTGATTTTGCAAGTGATAAACCAATTGACCTAGCTGTTCATTCAATCCACCGTCAAAAGGTTCAAGTGCGCCATCCGAGCAAATTACAAAGCGTGAATAACGATTTAAGGTAAATTCAAACTCTTCAACTTCTAGGTCTTCAGTTAAGCCAAGTGGAAAGCTACTGGTATTTAAAATTCGTGCGGGAAGACCGGGTTCAAATAAAATGGCCGGCGGATAATGGCCTGCACTAGACCATTTCAAGACATGCGTATCGAGATTAAGTATTCCCGCAATCATGGTAATGTGCTTTTCAATATTTTCTTGAACCAACATGCCATTGAGCTTTTTGATGAGTTCTCTCGGGGTTTTTGAACGACCGTGGAAAGCAGCCATCCAAGAGGTCAGTAAACTACTCGTCACCCCATGACCAGATACATCTGCGAGATAAAACATGATTTCTTTATCGCTGATTTTCCAGTAATCGTACCAATCACCGGATAAATAGGCTGAAGGCTGGAAGAATGTTTCAATTTTATAGTTGTGGAGTTCAATCGGGTTGGGCAGTAAACGTTTTTGCAAATCTGCAGCAGAAGGGAGATCACGGCTGTCTTGATTGCGTTTGTATTGCGCATCAATTTTAGTGAGTGCCACCTGAAGGTTGGTTGGAATATGGTCCCACACCCATCCTGCTAAAGCGCCTTGTTGCCACGCTTGAGCCAATGCAGCGCCCTCATGCTCAAAAGCGAGCACAATGGTAGGAAGTGTCCATTGGTGATTTAAAAAGTCGGCAACATCAGCAATTGCAATGATTGTTGGATCATACAAGTCTAGATCTTCAATGTTAATCATTTGTACGCTAGGAAGCGCATCAAGTACCTGATCTAAATATGGAATATCACGAGTAGGTTGAATGAAATACATAAAGAATTAGATGAATCCTTCGATAGACAATAAGTGTACTATAGCAAGCTAATGATGGCTGGAGGGAAAAACCACACCAGCCAATTGAAAAATTTTATTTATTCAGTTAATACCGTGTCGGTATCATCTGAAATGCTATCATCAATGAAATCGGTAGAATCATCAGATGAAACGTCTACTGAATTATCTTCAGATTCATCAATATCGTCATCTTCTTCATCAATAAATAGGTTTTCTTCAGCGATACCTTTTTTCTCAGAAATTGAATAATTCAGGCGTTGTAAATAGATGTCGCGAATTTGAGCATATTTATCGCCTTGCAATACACCTTCAATATCCAGTAATTGAGCGCGAGTATCAATTCCACGTAAAGTTTGCTCAGACCAATATGCCACATCATGACCATCAAGCATATATTTCTGTGGACGTCCTTGACTATCTACAGCTAGACCGACGGTTTGGCGCAATGTGCTTGGACCAAGCACTGGTAAAACAATATAAGGACCAGAAGGAATACCGTAATAACCTAAAGTCGCGCCAAAGTTTTCATCTTCGGTTTCTAGACCTAGACGGCTTGCAGGGTCAGCAAAGCCTAAAGTTGTCAGTGTATTAACAGTAAAACGCCCCAGACTTTTTGCGGCACGTGTCGGTCTACCTTGGATGAGTTGGTTAAATGCATTCCAAGGTTCGCCCAAATTTTTACGGAATAAACGATACGATTCACGTATATCCTTAGGGGTTTTTGCTACATATTGCACAGCAACAGGGCGGGCAATATGGACATCTAAATAATCATTAAATGCGTAAACTTTCCGGTTGATCGGTTGGAAAGGGTCTTTATCTTCTTCTGATTGTGCTGCATTGGCATTTACAGATAATTTTTTTGCAACTTCAGATGACTTGACCATCGCAGCATGCGCAAGTTGTTGTGTTTTTGATTTATTGGCAGCTTCTGAGTCTTGAGCAACAGGTGCTGAAGCCTCGTCATTTGCAAATACAGGTGTTGTTACGACAAGTGACAATAATCCTGCATATAAAAAAGAAGTTTGGCGCATATATAGTCCTGACGCTTTTAGCGCGGCAAAATGTTTGCCGTATAATAAGTAAAAACGTTCAAATAATCTTGATTTATTACTATTAAACCAAATTTGATCAAAATATGAATGAAAAAATGTAATTTGAGCGAAAAATGTGCGCTCAAAATAATTATTTAAAAAAAGGTATTGCGTTGGATCAGAAATGCTGTAGAATGCACATCCATCGGCGGTGATGAAGATTAAAACTTCTGATAAAACAATGACTTGGTTGAATTGATTAAGTTGGGTTTTATTTGATAAGTTTAAAAATAATTTGAATTACCAGTTGACTCTTTAGAAATAAAGAGTAATATAGCCGACCTAGCTTGCTGGTGACGAACCAACAAGAAGATCATTAAGAGATTATGAAGAACAACTTGTGTGGATTTTTACTGATTGATTGATCGAAATTATTTTCATTGATTGATGGTAGAAATTACTCGAAGTTTATTTGAGCAAATTTTTGTCAGTAATTGATGAGCCAAGATTGGTACACTATATGTACTATTGATTTTAAACTGAAGAGTTT